>NZ_VWWM01000002.1:0-201202 GCF_011752945.1 Paraburkholderia sp. Cy-641 | reverse complement strand
CCGGCGCGAGCTGCAGCGCGAACGTGTTGGGCCAGGCGGGCAGCGTGCGCGCGTACGGATCGTTAATGAGCGTCGCGTCGCGGCGGCGCGACAGCGGCTCGCGCAGCGGACCGGCCGGCAGCAGGAAACCGTTGCCGCCGAGCCGGTGATCGAACACGACCAGTTCGACGTCGCGCGCGAGCCGGTAATGCTGCAGACCATCGTCGCTGACGATCACGTCGACGTCGCGATGCGCGGCGCACAGCGCCTGCGCGGCCGCCACGCGATCCGGGCAGACCCACACCGGCGCGCTCGTGCGGCGCGCGATCAGCAGCGGCTCGTCGCCGCCGACGCTTGCGGAAGAGCCCGGCGTGACGGGTGTCGGTGTGCTCACGCGTGCGCCGTAGCCGCGCGAGACGACGCCGGGCGTGAAGCCCGCGGCGCGCAACGCCTCGACGAGCGCGATCACGGTCGGCGTCTTGCCGGTGCCGCCGACCGTGACGTTGCCGACCACGACCACCGGCACGCCAACGCGCACCGTTTTTAACCAGCCGAGCGAGAAGGCGGCACGGCGCGCAGCCGCGATCGCGCCGAACACGCAGGCGAACGGCGTGAGCGCCCATGCGAGCGGTCCGCGCTGCTGCCACTCGCGCGCGAGGCGCGCTTCGAGACGGTCGTTGAGTTCGCTCATGAGCCAGTGACGGACACGGCTTGCGCGCCGTACGCCGGACGAGGGCGGCGCGGCGACGCGAAGGCGTCATGCGCAATACGCGGGGTCTGCATCAACGCGGTTCTCCGGGCAATCGTGGTGAGGCGAAAAATGACGTGGCGGCAAGCGGCGTCTGTCGTGTCGTGTCGTGTCGTGACGGCACGCCGCGACGGCCGGCATCGCCGCGTTCGCGGCGGGTTCGGCATGCCGCCGAACCCGCCACTCTAGCGCGCGGGCATCCCGCCCGGCAAGTCGCGCGGCGCGTGTTAAGCGTCTGCTCACGTCTTCTGCCGCGATCCGCAGCCTGTGGATAACTTTGTGGAGAACCAGCCTGCCGATTCGTGGAAAGCGCCGCTCCGTGCGCTCCGGATCGGCCTGCCCGGTCTTTATTGAGATATAAACGCCATATAAATCAATAGCATGCCTCGAATTCACATGTTGTGAAGAGGGTTCTGGCGGAATTCGTCAGGCCATTCCCGCCATGTGGACACTTTTAACAGTTTGGCGATCAGGCTGGACGCCGATGGCCGCTCGGTCTATCGTCTGTCCGGCCAGTCCTACTTATTCCTCGCATGAATTCCGAAAGCCCCTTTTCCTCGCCGGCGATGCCCGGCGGCGAGGTCGTCGTTGCCGTGTCCGCGCTCAATCGTGCGATCGGCACGATGCTCGAACGCTCGTTTCCGCTGGTCTGGGTGGCGGGCGAAGTGTCAAATTTCACGCGCGCCGCGAGCGGTCATTGGTATTTCTCGATCAAGGACGCGCAGGCGCAAATGCGCTGTGTGATGTTCCGCGGCCGCGCGCAGTACGCCGAATTCACGCCGCGCGAAGGCGACCGTATCGAGGTGCGCGCGCTCGTCACGATGTACGAGCCGCGCGGCGAGTTGCAACTGAACGTGGAAGCGGTGCGCCGCACGGGCCAGGGGCGTCTCTACGAAGCGTTTTTGCGGCTGAAGGCGCAGCTCGAAGCCGAGGGCCTCTTTGCGGCCGAACGCAAGCGCGCGTTGCCGGCGCATCCGCGCGCGATCGGCATCGTCACGTCGTTGCAGGCCGCCGCGCTGCGCGACGTGCTGACCACGCTGTCGCGCCGCGCGCCGCATATTCCGGTGATCGTTTATCCGGCGCCGGTGCAGGGCGCGGGCGTCAGCGCGAAGCTTGCCGCGATGGTCGAGGCGGCCGGCGCGCGGCGCGAGGTCGACGTGCTGATCGTGTGCCGCGGCGGCGGGTCGATCGAAGACCTGTGGGCCTTCAACGAAGAAGTGCTCGCGCGCGCGATCGCGGAAAGCGTGATTCCCGTGGTGAGCGGGGTCGGTCACGAAACCGATTTCACGATTGCCGATTTCGCCGCCGACGTGCGCGCGCCGACGCCGACCGGTGCCGCCGAACTCGTGAGTCCGCAGCGTGTGCTGCTGCTGCGCGAACTCGATCATCGGCATGCGACGCTCGCGCGCGCGTTCGGCCGCATGATGGAGCGGCGCTCGCAGCAGCTCGACTGGCTCTCGCGCCGGCTTGTGTCGCCGGCCGAACGGCTTGCGCGGCAGCGCGTGCATCTGCGGCAGTTGAGCGCGAGGCTTGCGTCGGCGGGTGCGCGTCCGGTGCGCGATGCGCGCGCGCGGTTTTCGCTGTTGCAGATGCGCTGGCAGCGCTGGCGTCCCGATCTCGCGGCCGAGCGCGTGCGGCTTGGCAATCTCGCGCAACGTTTGCACACGGCATGGTTACGCCAGCATGAACGTCAGCTTGCGCGGATCGATACGCTCGCCGCGCGGCTCGAAGTGCTGAGCCCGCAGCGCACGCTCGAACGCGGTTATGCGGCCGTGCTCGACGCGCAGAGCGGCCGCGCGATTCGCGCGCCGTCTTCGTTGAAACCGGGGCGGCGTTTGACGATGCATCTCGCCGAAGGCTCGGCCGACATCGCGCTCGCCGATGTGCAGGCGCGTCTTGACGATGGCTTCTGATGTTTCACCCATGGGCGCGTGTCGCATCTTTTTTTGCTTTCCGGAAAGCAGGCACGCGCTGTGCGCATTCGCTGAGAAGGCTTTGCGCGCGGCATCTTCGGCATGCCCGGCATAAAGTCCGTTGGTTTGCGGGGTTATTCCAACTCGCCTACAATCGAGTGCTCGATAGCGTCATCCGCAGACTCCCCCCACAACAGATACAGACAGAAGGAAAGCACCATGGAACATACGCTCCCGCCGCTGCCGTTCGCGAAAAACGCGCTCGCACCGCATATGTCGGAAGAGACGCTCGAGTTTCACTATGGCAAGCATCACCAGACCTATGTGACCAACCTGAACAATCTGATCAAGGGCACGGAGTTCGAAAACCTGTCGCTCGAAGAGATCGTCAAGAAGTCGTCGGGCGGCATCTTCAACAACTCGGCGCAAATCTGGAATCACACGTTTTTCTGGAACAGCCTGTCGCCGCAAGGTGGCGGTGCGCCGACCGGTGCGCTCGCTGACGCGATCAACGCGAAGTGGGGGTCGTTCGACAAGTTCAAGGAAGAATTCACGAAGACCGCAGTCGGCACGTTCGGCTCGGGCTGGGCATGGCTCGTGAAGAAGGCTGACGGTTCGCTCGACCTCGTGTCGACCAGCAACGCCGCAACGCCGCTCACCACCGACGCAAAGCCGCTGCTGACGATCGACGTGTGGGAACACGCTTACTACATCGACTATCGTAACGCGCGTCCGAAGTTCGTCGAAGCATTCTGGAACATCGCCAACTGGGACTTCGCAGCGAAAAACTTCGCGTGAGATTGCCGGTTGCCGTGATCTGCCGTGCTTTCGTGGCACGAAGATCGCGATAGTCAAAACTGACTGTCGCGGTTGCGATGAGCGCGGTAGCGAATCAAGAAAGCCCTCCTGTGCGAGGGCTTTCTGTTTTTTTGCGGCGTGGTTTGGGGTTCTGCTTCGACAACGGCTGAATCGGCACGTCCTGTTATGTTGCCGGCGTGTGTCTTTTCCGCTGTTTTTGCGTAGAACATGGTTACAGTTGGTAACCGCGGTTTTGTGCTGACGACGTGAAATGGACGCGGAGAAGCGCTTGCGTTGCGTTGAGCCGCGCGCTGTTAACGAGGTGCTTGCCAGCCGCCTGTTAGCGGTTTTTTAGCCGCCCGAATCGGAGCTGCCCGACATCTGCCGATGCCGATGACCCCGGCCGCTACCCGTCGACGTTACCGAACTGGCTGGCGCGGGCGGTGGCGGCGGATGATTGATGTATTGAAAATTCTGCGCAATGGCGGCACTTGAAAACGTCGTGGCCGGTTGCTGAGGCGCGCTATCAGGCGCGCCCGGCGTGGACTGGGCGAAGGCGGGCGCCGCCCATGCGACGCAAGCTGCGCTCGCGGCAAGAATGAGCCGGTTCATTGAGGTATCCTTTGTTTCGACACGATGGGTGACCGCGTTGCCGTGCGAGCGTGCGGCGGGGTTCGTTTGACGCGAGTGTAGGCCGGTGCCCCGCATAATTTGATTGCCGATGCGCTTACAAGCATTACCTGCCATGACGCGCGCGATCATCGTGTTTTCGCGATGCGCACACCCAACCGGCGTGGCGCGGCGAAAAACTTTCTGTAACGAAGCAGTAACCACGGAATTTGGCGATTAGCCTAACGTTTGAATTCCAATTTCCTGAAGTGCACTACCATGACTTCCAACAATAAATCGATCGGCCTGGCCATCCCGGCGGCCGTTATCGCACTCGTACTCGGCGGTTGCGCCGTGGTACCACCGAGCGGTCCTAGCGTGGTCGCGCTGCCGCGTAGCGGCCAACCGCTCCAGCAGTTCCAGCAGGACGACTACGCATGCCGTGATTACGCGAATCGCTCAATCAATCCATCCGGCGCGGCGCAGGCTGCTACGACGAATGGCGTGAACAGCGCGGCGCTGGGCACGCTTGGCGGCGCGGCGATCGGCGCGCTGCTTGGCGCGGCGGCGGGCAATGCCGGTGCTGGAGCGGCGATCGGCGCGGGCAGTGGCTTGCTGATCGGCGGCGCGAACGGCGCGAATAGCGCCCAGTATTCGGCGGCCGGTCTGCAGGCGAGTTATGACGCGGCGTACGCTCAATGCATGACCTCCAAGGGCGACACGATTGCGCAACCGCAGCCGTACTATGCAGCGCCGCAACCGGTGTATGTCGCGCCTCGTCCTTATTACGCGCCGCCTCCGGTCATGTATTCGCCTTATCCGTACTATTGAGCATCGGAGCCCATGGGCGGTCAATCTGTGTGGATGGGCCTTGGTGTTCGGCGTTGCCGGGAGGTCGGGTCTTTTCGAGCAGGTGAGCGGGTTTGCCGGTTGCCGTAAAGATTTTATCGCTGGCGGAAACGTGCGAAATGAGGTCGGCGAGTTCTTGGCGAAGGCCGTGGGCTTGGATGGGATCGCGGTGAGCTATCGCCTGACATATCGCGGTATGTCAGGCGATATTGTTTGCGGTCCTGCATGACTGGCAAGGTTATTGCCTTTTGACGGGTTATTGGGTCGTTGAGCCTTTCGGCCGTCGTGATTCGACACGCAGGGCAGGGCGGGCACTTTGGGTGGTACGAGCGGGTACGCGGACGCGTGCATGGCAAACCGTGTACCTGCTCAGCGACTGGGCGCGGATATGCCGTGGTGGTTTATTCCGTGCTCTCCGGCTTGTCCGCCGTTGTTGCCTTACGCGGACGACGGCCGCGTGCTGTTGTCTTGCGAGCCGTTTTCCTCGCAGCCACAGGCGCTTCTCCCTCGCTTCCCGGCGACGCAGAGGTCTCGGTCGGTGCGGCGATCTCGGGCACCTCGTCGATCGGTCGCGGCGTGCTCTTCTTCACCTTCTTCGCAGTTGTCTTGCGTGACGCGCGTTTTTTCGCGTTCTGTGGACGTTCGGGTTGGTCACCTTCGTCTTCCTGAGTGCTTTCGCCGCCAGTGACAGATTCCGTGCTCGCGTGTTCCGATGCTACCGAGGGCGTTTCGGGCTGCATTGCCGCGATTGCCACGAACTCGTTGGCGGACGGCAGCTGCTCATGCGTCTTGTCTTCCTGCGGCTCGGTGAGGATCACCAACTCGGTGACGGCCGGCCCGACCGCAGCGGATTCCTCAGAAACAACTTCTTGCTGGCCGCGACCCGCTTTGCGTTTGTTGCGGTCTTTGCGACGTGATTCGTGCTTGCCACCCGGTTCGCCAGTGTTGGTTTCCGCCGTCTGCGCCTTATAGGAGTGCTCAGCCGGCTCAGCTTCAACCGCCTCGCTCACGGTTTCCCCCGCGACAGTCGCTGCGGCGCTTCGATACACGTACGCGCCCGACTTCTCATCGCGGCCGAATTCAAGCAGCCCACGTGCCTGTGCTTCTTCCAGCAGATTGCCGAAAGCGCGAAAACCGTAGTACGTCTCGTTGAAATCCGGTTTGCGCCGCTTGATGGCGTTTTTCAGCACGGACGCCCAGATCTTGCCGCTGTCGCCTCGTTCGGAAGCGAGCGCATCGAAGGTTTGCACCGCAATTTCGACCGCCTTGCTGCGGCGTTTTTCCAGATCTTCCTTAGGTCGGGCTTTGTCCTCATCGGGCGCGCGTTTGGCGGTCTGCTGAGCACTCTGCTGCGGGCGCGACGATTCACGTCTTGCGACGGAGCGCTGGCTTTCACGCACGAGGTCGTCGTAAAAAAAGAACTCGTCGCAATTGGCAATCAGCAGATCCGATGTGGACTGCTGCACACCGACGCCGATCACCTGCTTGGCGTTCTCGCGCAGCTTCGACACCAATGGCGAAAAATCCGAATCGCCGCTGATGATGACGAACGTATTGACGTGCGATTTCGTGTAGCAGAGATCGAGTGCGTCGACCACGAGCCGGATGTCCGCGGAATTCTTGCCCGATTGACGCACGTGCGGGATCTCGATCAATTCGAAATTGGCTTCGTGCATCGCTCCTTTGAAACTCTTGTAGCGGTCCCAGTCGCAATAGGCTTTCTTGACGACGATGCTGCCTTTGAGCAGCAGGCGTTCGAGCACCAGCTTGATGTCGAATTTGTCGTACTTCGCGTCGCGCACGCCGAGCGCGACATTTTCGAAGTCGCAAAATAGCGCCATGCTGACGTTTTCGTTGGATGACGCCATGTATCTCTCCATTGAAGCGATCGTCGCAGTCGACGAATCGCGACATGATAGCGATTCCAGCGAAGGTGGGCAGCTTTTGTGGTCTGGTCGCACCGATTCGGGTAAAAAAAGCGCTTTGGGTCGCTACAAACGGCCGTTACCAATCAGTCCCGCTAAATGTTTTCGCTCTGAGTCGTGCCGCTCTGCGCATGCCTTGGCCCGCGAGTTTCCAGCACTTCATCGATTAATCCATATTGCCTCGCCTCGAGTGCCGACATGAAGTTGTCACGGTCGGTGTCGCGCGCGATTTCTTCGATGCTGCGGCCAGTGCGTTCCGCCATCATCGCGTTGAGGCGCGCGCGCGAATACAGCACCTCCTTTGCCTGAATCTCGATGTCCGCCGCGGTGCCCTGGCCGCCGCCGGACGGCTGGTGAATCATGATGCGCGCGTTCGGCAGCGCGTACCGCTTGCCACGTTGCCCCGCAGTGAGCAGGAACGTTCCCATGCTTGCGGTGAAGCCCGTGCACAGGGTCGAGACCGCGGGCTTGATGAACTGCATCGTGTCGTAAATCGCGAGACCGTCGTACACCGAACCGCCCGGCGAGTTGATGTAAAAAGAAATATCCTTGTCAGGGTTCTCGGATTCCAGAAACAGCAACTGCGCGACGATCAGACTGGCCGATTGCTCGTTCACCGGCCCGACCAGAAACACAATGCGCTCGCGCAGCAGACGGGAGTAAATATCGTACGCGCGTTCGCCGCGGCCGGACTGTTCGATTACCGTTGGCACGAGACTGGAAGCGGATGGGGGGCTGGAAGGCATGGAGTCCTCGTTACGCGTGACGTGACACATGGGTGGCGCCAGTGGTGAGTAGATGCGTGGGCGACGCTGGTTTGGAAACCGCGCGCTTCATGCACCGGTTGTTGCTCATATGACGAAGCGGCGACCCGCCGTGTGACAGGAATTTTTTTGTATGCCGCTGTCACATCGTCGAGCGCCCGGACGTCAAGCAAGGAATACCGGCGATGGCGAGCGTCCCTCGCAACGCCGCAGGCACACTTTTTCACCACGCACGAACTGGAGGTCACGCATGACGGAACAGGGAATCGACAAGGCATCCAGTTTCGAGGCCGCGCGCGCCCGTCTGCTCGCGCTCGCATACCGGATGCTGGGCAGTCGGGCGGAAGCGGAAGACTTGGTGCAGGACGCCTGGCTCAAATGGCATCTGGCCGATACGCAAGCGGTGCAAACACCGGTCGCTTGGCTCACCACGCTGACCACGCGCATGGCGATTGACCGCTTTCGGCAGGTGCAGCGGGAGCGCGCATCGCAAACCACCGGCTGGCTGCCGGAGCCGTGGCTCGACGAAGTCGCGCCATCCGCGGAGGAACTGGCGCTACGCACGGCAGACATGTCATATGGCGTGATGCTGCTGCTCGAACATCTGAAGCCGGAGGAGCGCGCAGCGTTCGTGCTGCACGAAGCCTTCGATTGCGACTATGCGGAGATCGCCTCGATTCTCGAACGCACACCGACCGCTTGCCGGCAGATCGTCCATCGGGCCAAGGCGCGGCTACAACGTGCCGGCGCACCGCTCAAGCGGCACGATCCGGCGTTGCATGGGCAGATCGTCGAGCGTTTGCGCGTGGCGCTGGAAATGCAGGACCGGGCGGGTCTGCTGCGGCTCTTTAGCGACGCGCCTGAAGTGATGAGCGACGCCCCCTTGTGCGTTCCGCAGAATGCGCCTGTGCATGCCGCGCTGAGCGAGCCAGTTCCGGCACCGGCGCGTGAACCCGTGCGTGCAGGCGAGCCGGCGCCCACCGACTGGATGAACGCGATAACCTCGCTCGCGCAGCAGGCGACCAATGCCGAGGTGGTATCGATGCAAGGGGCCGTGTGTATCGCGCTGTTCTGCGAGGGCGACGTCGTTGGAGTCATCGACGTGCTGACGGACGGCGCAACGGACAGTTCGGCGAGGATCGTCTCGTTGCGCATCGTGACCAGCGCCGCGCGTCTGGAGGCCGCTAACCGTATGCTGGGCCGGGAGGCGGTCAAGGAACTGCTTGCCCGGATTCAGCAGCGTCCGGGGGCTTTAGCTCCGGTGAGCCGCAATTTCCCAATTGATGTCGACGCATAGCACCTGCGTGCCGTGTGGCGTATGGGCAGCAATCGAGGCAGTGACGCACAGGTGCGCTTCGTTGATCGACAGATACGGCGGCGTCAGATGCACCTGACCGGGTTGACGCATCGCCTGAATAAAGTACGGGCGTCGCTCCCAGCTTGCGCCTTCCGAATGCAGCAGCGGGCGGAAGCGCTTGGCGCGTTGCGACGTGCGGCCCGGTGGCAACACGTTGTCGCCAATCTGCCGGCCCGAACCGTCCAGCACGAAGCAGCGAGCCGTTTCGTCAAGTGCGAGCAGCGGCGCGGTGGCTTCGTCGAGCGACTCTCCGGCAACCAATTGCGCGGCGGCCGTCTCCAGCGCGGCGGCATAGGGCGCGAGCCGCTCGGACTGCGCCTTCTCGCGCGTTGCAACCCGTTGGCGCAGCGCGGCGGAGAGCGTATCCATGAGGCCTGCTGCGGCTTGCGGCTTGACCGGTTCGACACTTGGGCCCGCGAAAAAAGCGCCTTGGACGAAGTCCACGTTGCATTCCAGCGCGATCAGGGCATCACGCTCGGTGCTCAGGCCGCCCATCAGCACCAGTTGCCCCGATTCGTGCAGCAGCGAGACGAGGCCCGGCAGTACGCGTTCGATATGCGAGTGTTCGCTGGCTTGCGCGAGGATGCAGCGGTCGAGTGTGACGATGTCCGGTCGCAGATTCCACACGCGGTCGATATTCGAATGCTTCACGCCGAAGCCGTCGAGCGCAATCAGGAAGCCGGATTTACGCAGTATGTCGATGATTTCGGTAAAGCGCGTGGTTTCACCGCCTGCCTGCTCGGGCACTTCGAGCACCACGCGTTGCGGCGGCAAACCAAGTGTTTTCAGGCTGGCAAGCAGCGCGTCGCCGTAGCTGGTGTCCATCAGCGCGGCCGGATGCAGACTCAGGAAGAGCCATTCGTCGTGACTGTCGAACGCGTTGAAATTGCCGAGATGCAGCGACTCAGCCAGGCGCCCGAGTTCAAGCAGGTCGCCGCGGCGTGCGGCTTGCGTGAAAACTTCGTGGGAGGGCACGTGCTGAGCATGTTCGTCGTGAGCGCGCAGCGAGGCGTGATACCCGATTGCACGTCGGTGCGACACCGAAAAAACGGGCTGAAACACACTGAAAACGGTGTATCCGCCATACAGAACGGTACGCCGGGAGCCTTCGTCGCCGGCCATCGGGCGGGGTGGCTGAAAGCCGGGAGGATCGAGTTCGATCATGCTCATCATGTCAGTCGTGTGGAAGTGGCGGCGCCTGCAGGCTCGGCACGAGTTCGCACGCGCAGATACGAAAGTTTACAGGATAGGCCAGCAAGAACTATGCGCGTGCACAAACACTGCGTGGGCGTCCAGCCACCATGCTCCGACTCGACCTTCGAGGCCACAATTGTGCGCCCGCTCGAGCGTGAAGGCGATGATTCGCACTTCGCTGGTGCGCGGCGCGCCCTGTTGCAGGTCGGCAGCGCTCGTCGATGGCCCGTGCCGCGGGCCGCTCGAGAAGGCGCTTTACCTCGTCGCAACAGGTCCGGCGATCGGCCTCGCGCCCGGTCCAGCGTTCAGTTCAACGATCAGGCCCGTTCTGACGGATCGGTTTTTTTCGCGGGAGTGCGAATGTCCGGCGCCAACTGCGCGAAGATCCATGACGAACAAGCGGTAATGATGCCGACGCAGAGGAACGTGGCATGAAACGCGGGCAGCGAATTGGCTGCGGTCACGCGCTGCATGATGCCGGTGAAGGTCGCGAGCAACGCGCCGGCCACCGTTACGCCGAGGCTCATCGAGAGCATCTGTACCAGCGAGAACAGGCTGTTGCCACTGCTTGCGCCGCCAGTGCCGAGGTCCTTCAGCGTCAACGTATTCATTGCGGTGAACTGCATGGAGTTGACGCCGCCGAAAATCGCGAGTTGCACAAGCCGCAGCCACAGTGGCTGACTCGCGCTCGTGAGCGCAAAACTCGCCATCATCAGGCCGACCAGGATTGTGTTGGTCATCAGCACGCTTCGGTAGCTGTACCTGACAATCAGCTTCGTCACGAGACGCTTGGATACCATGCCCGCAGCCGCGACGGGCAGCATCATGAGGCCGGCTTCGAAGGCGCTATAGCCGAGACTCACCTGCAGCAACAGGGGAATCAGGTAGGGCATCGAGCCGCTGCCGATCCGCGCGAACAGGTTGCCGAGCAGGCCGACGCTGAAAGTGTGGATCTTGAACAGATCGAGCGGGAAGATTGGCGCCGGCTCGCGCACCGCGTGCAAACCATAGGCGACGAAGCAGGCGAGGCTCAGAATCAGCAGAACCAGCACCGTGGCGTGCTGAATGCCGAATTCGGTACGGCCGTCGAGCGCGAAAGAAATCGCCACCATGCCGACAATCAGAAACAGGTAACCCTGTATATCGAACTTGCCGGTGTCTTCGTTGCGACTATCCGGCATGAAGATAAACGTCGCAATGCAGCCCACGATGCCGACCGGCACGTTGATCAGAAAGATCCAGTGCCACGATGCGATCTTGACGAGCCAGCCGCCAAGCGTTGGCCCGATCAGCGGCCCGATCAGGCCTGGAATCGCCACGAACGACAACGCCGGCAGGTAGCGTTCCGCCGGAAAAGTGCGCAGCACGGCGAGTCGTCCCACTGGCAGCAGCATCGCGCCGCCCACGCCCTGCAGAACGCGGTAGATCACCAGTTGATTCAGCGTATGCGCGTTCGCGCACAGCAGCGAGCCGACCGCGAACACGAGGATCGCGCTGAAGAACACGCGGCGCGTGCCGAGCTTGTCGGCGAGCCAGCCGGACACGGGAATCATCACCGCCATCGTCAACGAATAGGCGATCACCACCGATTGCATGCGCAGCGGCAACTCGCCGAGGCTTGTCGCCATCGCGGGGAGCGCGGTGTTGACGATCGTCGAGTCGAGCGTCTGCATGAAGAAGCCGGTGGCGACGAGCCACAGCATGACGGTGAGCGAACGGGCCGAAGGGGTCGGGGCCGTGTCGCTGGCGAGGGCGGGCGGAGTCGGCGTCATGGGCATGGAGGGCGGCTTGGCACGCAGGGACGGGCTGGGAGTCGCTATTTTATGGAAAAGCGTGGCCTGGCGCAGCCATTTACGGGGGCGGGTGCATGGGGCGGCTTGCCTGCCCTGCCTTCAGTCGTCCGGCGTCAGCTTCGCGGCCGCGCGGAAAAACGCCAACGCGCGCGGATCGTTTCCGAATGCCACATGAATCCGCGTCCACGGGCTCGGCTCCTGGTTTGGCCGGAAGTGGTGGCCCGGCGCGACCGTCACCCCAAACGGGGCGCCGCATTCCACGAGCCGCTCGGCGTTGGCGACGTGCGGCACGCGTGCCCAGACGAATTTGCCGCCCGCCGGTTTCTCGAAAATTTCCCAGCCGGCGTCCTCGAGCGTCTGGATAGTCGAGCCGAGCGCGTCGCGCATCTGGCGGCGCAGACGTTCGAGGTATTTACGATACGCGCCGCGCTCCAGCATCGATACCGCGACCGCTTCGGCAAAGCGCGAGCCGCCGATGCTCGTCAGCATCTTGATATCGACGAGGTCCTTGATGATCGCGTGGCTTGCCACCACGCAGCCGATTCGCAGCGACGACGACAATGTCTTCGACAGTCCGCCCACGTAAATCACCTGTTCGAGCTGATCGAGCGTGGCGAGGCGGTCGCTGGGATCGGTCTGGAAGTCGGCGTAGATATCGTCTTCGATAATCGCGAAGCGATGCTCGCGCGCCATTTGCAGGAGCCGGAACGCGACCTGCGGCGCTACCGTGGTGCCGGTCGGGTTATGGAACACGGTGTTGATCAGCAGTAGCTTCGGCCGGTGCAGCTTGAGCTGCGCTTCCATCGCGTCGAGATCGAGTCCGTTGTGGACGCGGGCAATGCCGACCAGCCTGACGCCATGCAGCTTCAGCAGGCCGTACAGGTTGTAGTAGCCGGGGTCTTCGACAAAGATCGTATCGCCGGCCTTCAGCATGTAGCGCATCAGCAGATCGAACGCCTGGCTCGCGCCGTTGGTGATGAGAATTTGCGACACTTCGGCGTGGATGCCCAACTGCGCGATGCGGGTGCGCAGATGCTCGCGCAGGAGCGGGTTGCCGAGCGGTGTCGCGTAATCGACCATGCTCGCCGGATCGGTGCGCGACACGTGGCGGATCGCCTGGGCGATGCCGTCCATATCGCGCCAGCTTTCCGGAATAAAGCCGCTGCCGAGCTTCAGCGTTTCGCCCGGATGGCTGAACTGCTGCAGCAGGTGGTCCGATTCATCCTCGGCGCGGCGTGGGTCCGAGGCGCCTGTGCAGAGCGTGCCCGCCGGTTGACGATTGGCGACGTAGAAGCCGGAGCCGTGACGCGAGTCGACATAGCCGAGCGACACCAGCCGGTCGTAAGCCTCGATTACCGGAAAGCGGCTTACGCCGAAGTCGGCGGCGAACTGGCGAATCGACGGCAATTTCGAACCGGGGTGCGCGTTGCGCGAGCGAATCCAGGCGGTGACGCCCGCGACGATCTGTTCGGTTAGCGGCACGCCGTTGTCCCGATCGAGCTGGATATCGAGCTTCATACCGTGGTCTCCTCCGCGGGCCGGCGAGCCGAAATTGCCACTCACGTCGAGCCAATCAGGCCAACTGTCCGGTTTTTTAACTGAACAGTTCCGATGAAAGTGTTCGGAACTGTGCATGGGTCTTCGATCATCGCACGTCAATAATCGGTACAACAGAAAAGTTTTTTTAGGAGAACGGCGATGCGTGAAGTCCGGATTTTCGAACTCGAACATGGCGAGCCCGCGGCGGCCTGGCGTGTCGCGCGTCCGTCGATATTCAAGGTGATCTCGGGCGAGGTCTGGTTGACAGTCGAGGGCGAGCACGAGGATCACTGGCTGGCGATGGGCGAGTCGATCGAACTGCCGCGCGGCGCGGTCGCGTGGATCAGCGCCGGGCAGGCGGGGGCGCGTTTTGCGCTCGCGAGCGGTTCTGAGCACGCGGTGCCGAAGCCACTATTCGGCCGGCCGATGCTGGCTTGGCTGGCACGCCGCCCGAGCGTGGTCTGAAGCCGTTCCACGAGCGGTGGTTGGCGCGCGTTTAGCCCATGCGTTCGTGGTAGCGCGCGGAGCCTCAAGAGACGAGGGGATCGGCGCATCCGCACCTGAGTCTCGCCGCGTGCTCCAGCTCAGCAGCCCATGCACCCATCGCCGCGAATCACCTGTCCACCTCATATTCCCCGATATACCGTGCGCGCGGCCGGATCAACCGTCCGTCGCGTGCCTGTTCCATCGCATGAGCAATCCAGCCGACCACACGCCCGACCGCGAATAGCGTGAACGCCGCGCCGGCCGGCAAGCCGAGCACCCGCTCGATCGCGGCCAATGCAAAATCGACAGTCGGCTCGGCGCCGGTCGTGTCGCGCACCGCGCGCGCGAGCCTCAGCACATTGTCGAGCGATGAGCGGCTGGGCGCACGGTCGGCGAGCATCGTCAACAGTAATCGCGCGCGCGGATCGCCATCTGGATAAAGCGGATGACCGAAGCCCGACAGCAGCGGACCCTGCGCGCCTTGTTCGGAATGCGCGAGACGGTTCGCGAGGTAGCGGTCCAGATCGGGCGCGCGCGCCGCTTCTTCGAGCAGTGCGGCGATGCGCACCGTTTCCCCGCCGTGACGCGGACCGGCCAGCGCCGCGAGTCCGCCCGCCACCGCGCCGAACAGGTGCGTCCCCGTCGAGGTGATGCAGCGGACCGTAAACGTCGACGCGTTGAGTTCGTGATCCGCACAGGCGACCAGCGCCGCGCGCAGCAGTGCGCTCTGTGGCCGGTTGCGGACCTGCCACGCGGCGGCGAGTTGCCGGTGCAGCGGCTCGTTCGACGGCGCCGCCGGCAGCATCGCCGCAGCCAGCAGCCGCATGATAGCGCATGCGGTGTCGAGTTGCGCGTCGCGGCCGAGCGCCCACACACGCGGCATCTGCGCCGCGGCGGCCGGCAGCAGCACGAGCGCGCGATCGAGCGGCGTGCTGTCGCTCCACAGCTTGAGCCACGCGCCCCATTGCGCGGGCGCGAGCGGCACGGCCGGCGCGTCGGCGATGCGCCGCGCGCTGCATTCCCACAGCAGCGCCGCGACGTCTTCGAGCGATGCGCTGCGCGCGAGCTCCATCGCATCGTGTCCGCGATACAGAAGACGCCCGTCTGCGACCAGCGTGATCGACGATTCGAGCACCGGTACGCCCCAGTCCAGCACCTTCTGTGCGACCTTGCCCGCACGCTTGCCGTCGGCCTTGCGGCGCGCGAGGCGGCGTACTTCGGCGGCATCGTAGAGACGGTGCCGGCCTTGCGCGTCCGGCGACGAGCCGAGCATGCCGCGGCTCACGTACGCATACAGCGTGGGCAGGCTGATGCCGAGCATTGCGGCCGCTTCGGCGGCGGTGAGGAAAGTCTGGGCTGGCATGAAAACGTGTGGAAACCGAAGAAATCAATATATATTGATTACCATAATCAAGATTGATTGCGGCAAGGCGGAATTCTAGACTCGGGTCACTTCATTTCCGTCAGCGCGCCGAACGCGCCCCATGCCATGACGCCCGAACTTGCTCTCAAACATATCTGGACGCTTGCCGGATGCGATCCGGTTACCCTGCATTCCGTTGCGCTGAGCGGCGCGGACCCGGGCCTGCCGTCGGTCTACCGCGTCGGCAGCCTCGCTTCGGCGACGATCGCGGCGACCGGCCTTGCCGCGGCCGAGTATTGGCGCTTGCGCAGCGGCCGCAGGCAACACGTGGCCGTGCAGATGCGGCGCGCGCTCGCGGCGTTTCGCAGCGAACGCTATCTGCGTATCGACGACGGGCCGCCGCCCGTGCTGCGCGATCCGGTGACGGGGTTCTACGAAACGCGCGATGGCCGCTGGGTCCAGTTGCACACGAACTTCGCGCATCACTTGCGGGGCGTGCTGCGGGTGCTCGGTTGCGAGAACGGGCGCGAGCCGGTGGCCGCCGCGATTCGCAATTGGGACGGCGCGACGCTCGATCAAACGCTGGCCGACGAGGGCCTGTGCGCCGCGTTGATTCGCACGCCGGAAGAATGGGCCGCGCTCGAACAGGCGCGGGCGATCGCGGGCTTGCCGCTGTTCGAGATCGAGCGCATCGGCGATGCGCCGGCCGAGCCGCCGCGCCGTATCGGGAGCGGGCTTGACCGGCCGCTTGCGGGCGTGCGCGTGCTGGACCTGTCGCGCATCATCGCGGGACCGGTGGCTGGACGCGCGCTCGCGCATCACGGCGCGGACGTGCTGATGATCAACGGGCCGCATCTGCCGAACATCGCGCCGCTCGTGATCGACAACGGTCGCGGCAAGCGCTCGGCCGTCGTCGATCTGCGCGACGCGGCCGGCTGCGAGACGCTGGGCGGACTCGCGCGCGATGCCGACGTGTTCCTGCAGGCGTATCGCCCGGGCGCGCTCGCCGCGCGCGGCTTCGGTCCTCGGGAACTGGCGCGGCTGCGGCCCGGCATCGTCTATGTGTCGGTGTGCGCGTATGGGCATACGGGGCCGTGGGCGCAGCGGCGCGGTTTCGATAGCCTCGTGCAGTCGGCGAGCGGCATCGCGTGGCACGAGCGCGCCGCAGCGGGCAGCGCCGAGCCGCGGCATCTGCCGTGTCAGGCGCTCGATCACGCAACCGGCTATCTGGCGGCGTTCGGCGCGATGGTCGCGCTCGCGCGGCGAGCCAGCGAAGGCGGCAGCTGGCACGTGAAGGTGTCGCTTGCGCAGACAGGGCGCTGGCTTCAGTCGTTCGGGCTGCTACCCGATGGACAGCAGGCGCCCGAGGTCGCGCTCGACGAGATAGGTGATTGCGTCGCGAGCGTGCAGTCGGAATTCGGCCGCGTGCTTGGCGTGCAGCCGGCGGAAGCGTTGGCGGAGACGCCCGCGTTTTATGCATTGCCGCCAGCGCGTATCGGCGCGCATGAGGCGAGATGGGCGTAGCGCCGGGTGCGTGTGCGACGTATCGCGGCAACGGGTTGGCTGCTCGACTTCTTGTCCGACCACACCTGAGTGATTGCGTCGCGACACGGCAATTCGCAATCGGGCTCGATCGGCCGCACGCGCAACAGGCCGCCCCCGGAACGGGCGAGAGGAGACGCCCGCGTTTTTAGCGTTACCGCTGGCGCATGTCGACTCGCGAGGCGAGACAGGCGTAGCGCCAAGGCTATGCCACATCACAACCGCAACCGCAACCGCAACCGCAACCGCAACCGCTCAGCATCCCGCCGCACAAGACAGACGAATGCACCGCGACCACACATCACGGCACCTCGCATCTCCACCCCTACTTCCTCAACTCCGCGACAAAATCGTAGTAATCGTTCCGGCAATACGTATCGGTCAACTCGATCGCCCGTTGATCCGCCGTATAACCGACGCGCGTAATCAGCAGCAGCGCCTCGTTGGGCGCGATGCTCATCTGCTGCGCGATTTCCTCGCTCGCGTTCACCGCCCGAAAATGCTGCAGCGCGCGCACGATCGTCAGCCCACGACTCTCCAGATACGAGTACAGCGAATCGCCGATCGCCTGAGGATCGGGAATGACCGCCGCCGGAAACGTGGAGTTCTCGACTGCCATCACGATGCCGTCGGCAAGCCGCAGCCGCCGCAGCCGCGTCACCGCCGCGGCCGGCGACAGCCCGAGCTGGATCACTTCATCGCGATTGGCCGGCGAGATTTCGCGCGACAGCCACTTCGAACTCGGCGTGAAGCCGCGCCGCCGCAGCATTTCGCTGAAGCTCGACAGCCGCGACAAAGGATCTTCGTAGCGCGGCGTGATGAAGCTGCCCGCGCCCTGGGTGCGGCGGATCAAACCCTGCTCGACGAGCAGCGCGATCGCCTTGCGCGACGTGATGCGCGAGACGCCGAGCGCCTCCGACAGCACGCGCTCCGAAGGCAGCGCCTCGCCGGCGTTCCAGCGGTTTTCGTGAATCGCGCTGCCGAGCTTGCGGGCGAGCTGCAGATAGAGCGGCGTGTCGTTTTCCGGGTCCGGGCGCAGGTCGCGCCAGCGGTCTTCCGAGGCAGAGGTCATGGGGCTCACGCGAGATAGGCAAGCGGCAATTCTAGAACATCGGCGCGCCGCGTTATAGCGGGCTTTTGCCTGGCGCACCGCCGCGAGGCCGCCGAGCCGCTAAACTCGTCGCTAAGCTTTTGCGGCATGCGTCGCGTCCCGATGCACCCCGTGGCGTTCCGATGTATTCCGGCGCCTCAAGCCGCATTGCGCCGGTTGGCGCTATTTCGCGCACGGTGCCGGACCGGGCCGTGCGTCGCATCGCATCGCATGAAACGCATTGAACCGTATTGAACCGTATTGAACGGTATTGAACCGCATTGAATCGAGCCACTTCGAGGAGTCAGCATGACGAGCGATATCGCGAGCGTAAGCCTGCCAGGCGGCGAGCGCATTCCGGCATTGGGGCAGGGCACGTGGGAAATGGGCGAGAGGCCGGCGCAGCGCGCGGCGGAAATCGCGGCGCTGCGCTGCGGCATCGAACTCGGCATGACGCTGATCGACACGGCCGAAATGTACGGCGACGGCGCGACCGAGTCGCTGCTCGCCGAAGCGCTGGCCGGCTTGCGCGACAAGGTGTTCCTCGTCAGCAAGGTGTATCCGCACAACGCGAGCCGGCGCGGCGTGATCGCCGCCTGCGAGCAAAGCCTCAAGCGTCTGAAAACGGATCGGCTCGATCTGTATCTGCTGCACTGGCGCGGCTCGGTGCCGCTCGCCGAAACCGTCGATGCGTTCGAGGCGCTGCGTCGCGCGGGCAAGATCCGTCACTGGGGCGTGAGCAACTTCGACACCGACGACATGGACGAACTCGTCGCGGCGTCCGGCGGCGATGCCTGCGCGACCAATCAGGTTCTCTACAACGTCGCGCGCCGCGGGCCGGAATTCGATCTGCTGCCGTGGCTCGCCGCGCGCGGGATGCCGGCGATGGCCTACAGCCCGGTCGATCATGCGCGTTTGCCGAAGCGCTCGCCGCTCGACGACATCGCCGACGCGCGCGGCATCTCGGTGTTTCAGGTGGCGCTGGCGTGGGTGCTGGGCAAGCCCGGCATTTGCGCGATTCCGAAGGCCGCGCGCGTCGAGCATGTGCGCGACAACCATCGCGCCTCGCAACTGAAGCTGGAAGCCGGTGAACTCGCCGCGCTCGACGCGTACTTCAAACCGCCGCGCAGCAAGCGTCCGCTCGAAATGCTGTGAGGGCCGACGCAGGCTCAAGCGCGGCCGCCGCCGAGACGGCGGTGCGCTTCATGAACGATGCCGGTGACCCGGCCGGCGGAGCCTGACGTTACCGATGCGCTCAGGTGCAGGCGTGGTGCAGGTGCACGGAACCGAGCACCGCGACTTCGGCGGGGGTGTGCTTGAGGGAGTCGTCGTCGACCTGGGCGGCGTCCGCGACGAAGTCGTCGACGATCGACGACACCGGCACGTCGCGCAGGCACAGCGAGACGCGTTGCGTTTCGTTGGCCGGTAGCGGGGCGCGCTGGCTGAGGAATAGCACGCCGTACTGGTAGCCGTGAATGATGCCGCGGATCGCGCCGACGCACTGCGCTTCCGCGACATTGTCGTTGCGCTGCTTGCAGGTTTGCAGGAGCGAGTAAGCCGAGAACGTCGGATCGACCGGCGGCGCGGCTTGCGACAGGGTTTGCTGCAGCGGTTGCGCCGGCTTGGCCGCCGGCGTTTGCGCGTTGGCGAGCGATGCGAGGCCCAGCGCGGCAACCATCAGCACGGCGGCGGCCGCGCGTGTCGCGGAAGGGGGGACGTTTCGTTGCATGTTGTGGGCCCTCATATCGAACGTTGAATCTGATATGAAGTGATCGTCTCGGATTGGTTCCATAACACTCGCACGCAATGGGGGTGGTGTTTCCGCCGCCTACGGCGCGGTTCGCGCGACGCGCCGGCGCTTGCCGGCGCGCGCTCTGCCGCGTTTTCGTCGGCGCTCGTGCCGAAGGCGGGTGGGCCGCTCCGACCGGCCTCGATCGGTGACGCGCGACCGGGGGATCGGGACGTCACCGCCGTTGCCGGCGGATAGCGGACAGTATGCCGGTACATGCCGCCGGCGGGTAGGGCGCGTGAGCCCGGTCTGAGACTGGGCGATGGCGGGTACGCGTTCACGCCGCCGTTGTCATTGGCGGCGCTGCCTTTGCTTTCGCCATTGTTTTCGCGATTGCCCCGGCTGTTGTCGGCCCCCGACCTGCCGGAACTCTCGCGTTGCCGTCGTTACTCGCGGCGGCTTCGATGTGGCGCTGTGCGAGGCCGGTCAGGCAACGGAGCTGGGCCACGGGAGCGAGTGAACCGTGAACCGATTGGCAGCGCTACCGGACGTTGAATGCCGGGCCGTCAGGCGTTGGGCACGGCGTCGCCGGAATCGTCCGCGTTCGCCATCTTGCCCGCGCCGTCATCGCGCGCCGTGCTCTGCAACGCACGCAACGTCTCCGGTGGAATATGACAGCGGATCAGATGCGCGAGGGTTTTATCCGCGTCGTTGCCGGCATCGAGAAACGGCGGGTCCTGCTCCTCGCAGATCGCGCCGAGCTTGCGTGGACAGCGCGTGTGAAAAATGCAGCCCGACGGCATCGCGCCCGCCCCCGGCAGTTCGCCGGACAGCCGGATGCGCGCCGGCTTCGGCCATTGCCGGCCGTCACGCTCATCCTGGTCGCGCAGCGTCGGCACCGCCGACAGCAGCGCCTCGGTGTACGGATGCTGCGCTCCGTCGAACACCGCGGCGGCCGGTCCGATCTCGAGCAGGCGGCCGAGATAGAGCACCGCGATGCGATCCGACACATAGCGCACCACGTGCAGATCGTGCGAGATGAACACGTAGCTGACGTCGCGCTCGCGCTGCAGGTCGGCAAGCAGGTTCAGGATCGCGGCTTGCACCGATACGTCGAGAGACGAGGTCGGCTCGTCGCAGACGACGACACGCGGCTCGCCGGCAAACGCGCGCGCAATCGCGACACGCTGCTTGAGCCCGCCCGACAACTGCCGCGAGCGCGCGTCGAGATAGCGCTCCGGCAAGCGCACGGCGGCCGTCAACGCGGCGAGCCGCGCGTCGAGCGCGGGGCCGCGCAGCGCGCTCAGGCGCGTGAGCGCTCGGCCGAGCAGCCGCTTCACCGAATGCGCGCGATTGAGCGCCGAGTCCGGATTCTGGAACACGATCTGCAGCGACTTCAGTTGCTCGCCGCCGCGGCGCGTGACGCGTGCGGCGAGCGGTGCGCCGTCGAGTTCGAGCACGCTGCCCGCGTCGGGCGTGAGCAGGCCGAGCATCAGCTTCGCGAGCGTCGTTTTGCCGCTACCCGATTCGCCGACGAGCCCGAGCGTTTCGCCGCTCGCGAGGTCGAGCGAAACGTCGTCGACGGCGCGCAGCGGCACGCCGGCAACGTGGAACGTCTTCGACAGATTGCGCGCGCGCAGCACGGTGGACGAGGGTTCGCGTTGCCGCGCATCGCTTACCGTACGTGGGGCAGCCGGCGGCGCATTAGATGGCGCAGCAGTCAACCCGTCGGCCAACCCCGTCTCCCCATCCGCCACCGTCCGCGGCAATTCGATCGCCCGCTCGTGATAGTGGCAACGCGCCATCTGATCGCCATGCGCGGCGCCAAGCCGGTAAGGCGGCGGCGCTTCGCGGCGGCAACGTTCGTCGGCGAGACGGCAGCGCTCCGCGTAGATGCAGCCCTGCGTGACCGAACCCGGCGCGGGCAGGCTGCCCGCGATCGTATCGAGCCGCTCGCTGTCCTTGCTGCGCCCGGGCGTCGGCAGACAGCGCAGCAGCCCGACCGTGTACGGATGGCGCGGCCGCGTGAAGACGTCGCGCGTCGCGCCTTCCTCGACGAGCTTGCCCGCGTACAGCACGCCGACGCGCTCGCACATGCGCCCGATCACCGCGAGGTTGTGGCTGATGAACAGCACCGCGGTGCCGAGTTCCTTGCGCAGTTGCGCGACGAGATCGAGCACCTCGGCTTCGACAGTTGCATCGAGCCCGGTGGTCGGTTCGTCGAGAATCAGTAGCGCGGGGTTCGACGCGAGCGCCATCGCGATCACGACGCGCTGCTGCATGCCGCCCGATAATTGATGAGGATAGCTGTCCATCACGCGCTCGGGCGCCGCGATGTGCACGCGCTTCAACATTTCGAGCGTGCGTTGCCGTGCTTCGTCGCGCGTGGCGCCCGCTGTTTCGAATGCTTCGGAGACCTGACGCGCGATCGTCAGCGAGGGATTCAACGCGCGCCCCGGGTCCTGATAGACCATCGAGACCGTCGTCGCGCGCATGCCGCGCAGCGCCTCGGCGCCGAGCTTCTGCACGTCCTCGCCGGCGATCGCGATCTTGCCCGCCTTCACCTTGCCGTTGCGCGGCAGATAGCGCAGCGTTGCCAGCGCGACCGTGGACTTGCCGCAGCCCGACTCGCCGACGAGTCCATACGCTTCGCCGCGCCGCACGCGCAACGAGACGTCCTGCAGCACCTCGCGATCGCGCCCGCGCACGCGGTACGCGACCGTCAGGCCGACGAGGGTCAGCGCATCGGTGCGCTCGCTCTTCGACACGTCGAAGGCCGCGAACGCGGCAGAGGAAGAGGGCTGTGCGCTCATCGCTCGTTTATCGCTCGCTCAGTGGTTATTCTCATTGGCCATTTATGGGTCAAGCACGCCCTGCACGCCGTCGGCCACAAGATTCACGCCGACCACGAGCGAGGCGATCGCGCCCGCCGCGAACACGACGGTCCACCAGGCGCCGCCCGCCATCAGCGTGTACGACTCCGACAGCGCGAGCCCCCAGTCGGCCGACGGCGGCTGGATGCCGAAGCCGAGGAACGACAGCGTCGCGACCGCGAAGATCGCATAGCCGAGCCGCACGGTTGCCTCGACGACGATCGGCGGCAGCACGTTCGGCAGGATCTCCGCGAACATGATGTAGGGCGCGCGTTCGCCGCGCAGTTGCGCGGCGGCGACGTAGTCGAGATGGCGTTCCGCGAACACGGCGGCGCGCACGGTGCGCGCGGTGATCGGCGTGAACGTAAGGCCGATCACGACGATCACCGTGAGATTCGAGGCGCCGAGCGCGGCGAGCGCGAGCAATGCGACGATCACGAGCGGCAGCGCGAGCACCGCGTCGATCGCGCGGCCCACGAGATGGTCGACCCAGCCCTCGAAGTAGCCGACGACGAGCCCGAGCGCGGTGCCGGCAGCGGTGCCGAGCAAGGTCGCGAGCGGCGCGATCGTGAGGATGTCGCGCGCGCCGACGATCACGCGCGAGAACACGTCGCGGCCGAGCTGATCGGTGCCGAACCAGTGCGTGCGATCGGGCGGCGTGAGCGAGTTGAGCGGATCGGATGCGTAGGGGTCGAGATGCACGAGCCACGGCCCGGCCATCGCACAGCCGATCCACCACGCGACGATTAGCGCGCCCACGACGAAGGTCGGCGAGCGCAGCAGCAGAAGCAGGTGTTGATAGCGCGGTTGATTGCGGTTGTGCGATGCGGAGCCGGGCGTGCCCGGCACAGGCGGTGTGGGCGGCGCAGGCGAAGCCGGCGGCATGGACGGCGGCACTGAGGGGGGTGGCACAGTCGCGCTCATTCGCCGTTCCTCACACGCAGCCGCGGATCGAGCAGCACATGCACGGCATCGGCGACGAGATTCGCAAGCGTATAGACCACGCCGATCGTCAGCACGCCCGCTTCGAGCATCGGAAAGTCCTTCGCCTTGGCCGCGTTGTAGATCAGCGAGCCGATGCCGGGGTAGTGGAACAGCGTCTCGACCACGACGAGTCCGCCGATCATGTAGCCGAGCTGCGTTGCGGCTACCGTGACGGTCGGCAGCAGCGCATTGCGCAGCACGTGCCGCCAGATCACGACGTGGCGCGGCAGGCCCTTGAGGATGGCGGTGCGCGTGTAGTCGGCGTCGAGCGCTTCGACGGTGCCCGCGCGCGCCATCCGCGCGATATAGCCGAAGAACACGAACACGAGCGGCAGCACCGGCAGCACGAGATGCCTCAACTGCTCGAACACGCTCGCGTCGGGTGCATACGACGCTTCGATCGGCAGCCAGCGCAGCCACACGCCGAACACCAGAATCAGCACGATCGACGATACGAACTCCGGCACCACCGTCGCCGACAAACCCGCGATGCTGATCGCGCGATCGAGCCAGCGTCCCGCATGCATCGCCGCCCCTACGCCGCCCGCGATGCCGAGCGGCACGACGACGATGAACGCGAGGAAGCCGAGCTTGGCCGAATGCGCGAGCGCGTCGGCGATGAACGGCGCGACCGGTTCGCGATACGCATACGAAAGCCCCATGTCGCCGCGCACGACATGCGCGATCCAGTCGACGTACTGCGTGAGCAGCGGCCGATCCGCGCCGAGCTGGTGATTGAGCGCGGCAACCGCGCGCGCATCGGCGAGCGGGCCCAGCACCGCGCGGCCGATATCGCCGGGCAGCAACTGGCCGCCCGCGAACACGATCAGCGACAGCAGCCACAGCGTAATCAGCGAGAGGCTCGCGCGCGTCGCGAGAAAACGCGCGACACGGCCCGCATGGCCGTGTGCCGCCGCTCGCGATGATGAAGGGGACGCCGTGGCCGACATCGTGAACTCCTGCGAAATCGCGCGGTGCCTAAGCGCGCGGTGCCTAAGTGTTCAGGCCGGGTACTCGAGCCATGTGCTCAAGCGCTCAGCGTCGCGCGGTCGAAATACAGTTGCGCGAGCGCGGTGAAGCGCACGCCGTTCACGCCCTTGCGCATCGCGATCAACTGATCGTAGAAGAACGGAATGATGACCGGCGTTTCGTCGAGCAGCAGCGTCTGGATCTGCCCGGAGATTTTCCTTTGCGTGGCGAGATCGAGCGCCGCGACGAACTGAGCGACCAGCCGGTCGTATTGCGGATTCCTGAAGTGCGCGGCGTTCCACGTGCCGTTGCTCGTGAGCGGCGCGTTGAGGAACACGTTCGGCACGCCGCGATGGCCGTAGTCGGTGATGCCGAGCGGCGAGTCGAGCCAGTCGGATTTGCCGGGCGTGCCCGCGCCGTAATAGAGCGACTGGCTTTCGACCTTCAGGTTGATGCGCACGCCGATCGCTTTCGCCGCGTTCTGCACGACCACGGCGAGGTCGGGAATCTCCATGTATTTTTCGGTGGTCAGCGTGACGTCGAAGCCGTTTGGCACGCCGGCCTGCGCGAGCAGTTGCTTCGCCCTCGCGACGTCGATTTTGCGTTGCGGCACACCTGCATCCGACGACGGAAACACCGGCGCGAACGGGCTGTCGTTGCCGGCTTGAGCGCGGCCCTTGAAGAGACCGCGCACCAGCACGTCGCGATCGATCGACAGCGCAAGCGCCTCGCGTACGCGTTTGTCCTTGAAGAGCGGGCTATCGTTGCGCATATGAATCTGCCGATGGGCGCTCGACTTCACGCCGACCGCCTTGTAGTCGGGATTGTTCAGAATGCCTGCGCCGCCCTGCACGGTGAAGGTGCCCATCACGTCGGCCTGATGGCCTTGCAACGCGAGCAGCTGTGCCTGCTCGTCGGCGTAGAAGGTGAACTGCACGTGTTGCGGTAACGCTTTTTCGCCCCAATAGTCGGGATTGCGTACGAACGATGCGCCGACCTTCGGCTGATACTTTTCCAGCCTGAACGGACCCGTGCCGATAAAGCTCTTTTCGTAATTGCCCGCGTAGTTGGCGGGCAGGATCACGGCGTTGTAGTTGTCCGAGGAAACGTAGTACGGGAAATTGCCGTTCGGCGCATCGAGATGGAACTCGACCGTGTGTTCGTCGATAACTTTTGCGCCACCTTTCGACAGCACGCCCTTCAATACCGAGAGCGCGGCCGAGCCGCTGGCCGGATCGGCGAGACGGTCGAAGGTGGCGGCCACGTCCTTCGCGCCGAAGTGCTGGCCGTCGTGGAATTTGACGTTCGGGCGCAGCTTGAAGGTCCACACGTCGCCCTTGTCGTTCGGCTTCCACGACAGCGCGAGCGCGGGTTTCAGCATGAGCTTTTCGCCGTCGTCGTCGATCAGGAATTCGCCGGTCTGGTTCAGCAGCGCGAGGCTCGCGGCGTCGGTCACGGTGAGCGGGTCGACCGCGCCAGCGGGCGTCAGATGCGCGACGCGGATCGTCTGGTTCGATGGGGCCGCCGTGCCCTGTGCGTTCTGCGCGCTCTGTGCATCGGCACGCGGCGTGTCGAGCAGGCCGCCGCCCACGAGCGACAGGCCGATCACGCTCGCGTAACGCAGCAATTCGCGCCGCGTGAGGCGGCCGGCCAGGAATTCATCGATGGCATGGTTGCCGTAGGCGTCGGCGGTGCGGCGGGCTGCTTGCAGTGGCGCATGAGGTTCCGCATGGGAGGCGGGAAGTCGGTCCGCGGGCGTTTTCATCGATGGCGTGTCCAGTCCATTCTGCTGCCGGTTCGGAAGACGTCGCGCGAGCCGCGCGACAGCGCGAGGTGCAGCGCGCTTTCAGCGCCCGTGGCGTCGAGCCTCGGCGCCCGACGAAAGCGCAATGCTGCGCAAAGCGGTTTCAGTGTAAGCGATTGCTTGCGGCTGCGGCGCGCTTGCGCCGCCGTGGGCTTGCCGATCGGCCGATAACGGCGTGGTGGTGTGTCGTCGCTGCAACGGTAGCACGGCGTGGGCCACGGTGATCGCTAGCGCCGCGCGGCATGGCGGCAGGCGTTCGGCGCGAGCGCGAATGGATCGCCCGAATGGATCACCCCTAACGCGCTGGAATCCTGACCGATTGCATCATGCGTGCAGCGGAATTGACAGCAAGCACCGCGCATCGCAAGCGCTGTAGGCTGCCCCCCGCGCGCTTTAGCGATCGTGCGGATGCTTGTGAATCGGATCGACCCAGTACACCGTCTCGGGCTGTTCGACCGCGTCGATGTTCAGATTGACCACGACCGCTTCATTGTCGCTGCGCACGAGCACGCATTCGAGCGGTGCGTCGGTGCTCGCGTTGATCTCCTGATGCGGCACGTAGGGCGGCACGAAGATGAAGTCGCCGGGGCCCGCTTCGGCGGTGAATTCGAGGTGCTCGCCCCAACGCATGCGTGCCTGGCCGCGTACCACGTAGATCACGCTTTCGAGCGCGCCGTGATGATGCGCGCCGGTCTTCGCGTTCGGATGGATCGTCACGGTGCCGGCCCAGATCTTCTGCGCGCCGACGCGCGCCGCGTTGATCGCGGCGGCGCGATTCATGCCGGGCGTCTGCGCGGTGTTGGCATCGAGCTGATCGCCGCGGATGACCTTCACGCCGTGCTCGCGCCAGTCGACCTGCGCGGCGGCCTCGTGCTCGGCCCGGTAATGCGGATGTTCGTGCTCGTGGCTCATGGTGTCTCCTTGCGGGCGTGGGTGCCGCGTTCGAGTCCTGCGCTGCGGTCGTGGCCTGATCGATGCCGGTGTTGCATGGCCGTTCGACATTCTGGCACGTTCGGAACACGCACGCGTGGTGTGACGAGGCGGGCAGCAGGGGCCCAACCGCGCACATCGACGAAGAACCGAAAAAAAGCCCGCTCACGGGGAGCGGGCTTCGAGCCGTTGGTATCGGCGGTGGCATTGCGGCTGCGGTGAAGCGCGGCAAGGGCTGCCTTGCCGCACTCCTCAATGCCACCGGGCCAGCATCATTGCTTCTTCGCGTTGATCACCGCTTCGGCGACGTTGCTCGGCGTTTCGGCGTAGTGCTTGAATTCCATCGTGTAGGTCGCTCGGCCCTGGGTGGCCGAGCGCAGCGAGGTCGAGTAGCCGAACATCTCGGCGAGCGGCACTTCCGCGCGCACGAGCTTGCCGCCGCCGCCCGCGATGTCTTCCATGCCCTGCACCATGCCGCGCCGGCTCGACAGATCGCCCATCACGTTGCCCATGAAGTCCTCGGGTGTTTCCACCTCGACGGCCATCATCGGTTCGAGCAGCACGGGCTTCGCCTTGCGCATCGCTTCCTTGAATGCCATCGAGCCGGCCATGCGGAACGCGTTTTCGTTCGAGTCGACGTCATGGTACGAACCGAAGGTCAGCGTGACCTTCACGTCGACCACCGGATAACCCGCCAGCACGCCGGCCTTCAGCGTTTCCACGATGCCTTTGTCCACCGCGGGAATGAATTCGCGCGGAATCACGCCGCCCTTGATCGCATCGACGAACTCGTAGCCCTTGCCTTGCTCCGACGGTTCGAGCGTGATCACCGCGTGACCGTACTGGCCGCGCCCGCCCGACTGCTTGACGAACTTGCCTTCGACGTCCTCGACCTTGTTGCGCACCGTTTCGCGATACGCCACCTGCGGTTTGCCGACGGTCGCTTCCACGCCGAACTCGCGCTTCATGCGGTCGACCAGAATTTCGAGGTGCAGCTCGCCCATGCCGGAGATGATCGTCTGTCCGGATTCCTCATCGGTCTGCACGCGGAACGACGGGTCTTCCTGCGCGAGCCGGTTCAGCGCGATGCCCATCTTCTCCTGGTCGGCCTTGGTCTTCGGCTCGACGGCCTGCGAGATCACCGGGTCGGGGAAGATCATCTTTTCGAGGATGATGACGTGGTTAGGATCGCAGAGCGTGTCGCCCGTGGTCGCTTCCTTCAGGCCGACGGCCGCCGCGATGTCGCCCGCGTAGACTTCCTTGATTTCCTTGCGCTCGTTCGCGTGCATCTGCAGGATGCGGCCGAGGCGCTCCTTCTTTTCCTTGATCGCGTTGTAGACCGTGTCGCCCGAATTGACGACGCCCGAGTACACGCGGAAGAAGATCAACTGGCCGACGAACGGGTCGGTCATGATCTTGAAGGCGAGCGCCGAGAACGGATCGTCGTCGTTCGGATGGCGCTCGATCTCCTTGTCGTGCTCATCGTGGCCGGTGATCGCGGGCACGTCGACCGGCGAGGGCAGATAGTCGATCACAGCGTCGAGCATCGCCTGCACGCCCTTGTTCTTGAACGCGCTGCCGCACAGCATCGGCACGATCTCGTTGGCGATCGTGCGGGCGCGAATGCCGTGCTTGATTTCCTCTTCGGTCAACGGCTCGCCGCCGAGATATTTTTCGAGCAGCGTTTCATTGGCCTCGGCCGCGGATTCGACCATTTTGTCGTGCCATTCCTTCGCGGTGGCCGCGAGTTCAGCCGGAATGTCGCGGTACTCGAACTTGATGCCCTGGCTGTCGTCGTCCCAGAAGATCGCCTTCATCTTGACGAGATCGACCACGCCCTGGAAATGATCTTCCGCGCCGATCGGAATCTGGATCGGCACCGCGACGCCCTTCAGACGATCGCCGATCTGCCGCTGCACGCGGAAGAAGTCCGCGCCGATGCGGTCCATCTTGTTGACGAACGCGATGCGCGGCACCTTGTACTTGTTCGCCTGGCGCCACACGGTTTCCGATTGCGGCTGCACGCCGCCGACCGAGTCGTACACCATGCAGGCACCGTCGAGCACGCGCATCGAGCGCTCGACTTCGATCGTGAAGTCGACGTGCCCCGGGGTGTCGATGATGTTGATGCGATGCTCGGGGTAGTTGCCGGCCATGCCTTTCCAGAACGCCGTGGTGGCCGCCGAGGTGATCGTGATGCCGCGCTCCTGCTCCTGTTCCATCCAGTCCATCGTCGCCGCACCGTCGTGAACCTCGCCGATCTTGTGGGTCACGCCGGTGTAGAACAGGATCCGTTCGGTGGTGGTGGTTTTGCCGGCATCGATGTGAGCGCTGATGCCGATATTCCGGTAGCGCTCGATGGGAGTCTTGCGGGGCACGTGAACCTCCTTGGAATGGCGCGCCTGAAACGCATGCCGGGCGACCGTTGGGCCGCCCGGGGAGTCTGGGTGCTGCTTGATGTGGTGGTGCTTTATCGAGATTACAAGGATAGCGCGTCGGTTGGTCTTTTGCATGAATCGCGCTGGCGGGCGGCAAGCATGCTCGCGCAAGGCGGCGCGGACGGAAAAAGCCGGCGCCCGGGAAGGGCGCCGGCTTTTTCCGGAAAACGTCGCGGCGATGGGGCGGCCGGGAGGGCTGGGTGAGATGCCCATGGCGTGCCTATGAGGTGCCGCCCAGTTGGTGCTCAGTTGCTGCCTGGGCGCCCCCCGAGATGCGCCACCCGAGCGGCCGGCGGCCCGGCAAGCTGCCGCAGGGGCCGCCAGAATTGCAGCTTACTGCGTGATGCCCGGCACCGGCGGCAAGCCCTGGATCTGCATGCCCGGCTTGATGCCCTTCGACGCGAACCAGCCCTTGCTCATCTCGAGCGCGAACACGCCGTTGTGCGTCGGGCAATGATTGTTGGTGGTCTCGGCCTGCATCTCGTCGAGGTCGGTGATCGTGCCGTCCGCACGCATGAACGCGATCGACAGCGGAATCAGCGTGTTCTTCATCCAGAAGCAGTGGCCGGCGTTCTCGTTGAACACGAATAGCATGCCTTCGTTCGGCGCGAGATTCGTGCGATACATCAAGCCCTGTTCGCGATCCGCATCGTTGGCGGCGACGGCCGCGTCGATCACGAACATGCCGGCGGTCAGCTTGACGCGCGGAAATTCGCCAGGCTGCTTGGCGCCCGGCGGCATCTGCTGCGCATGGGCGGGGGCGGTGGTGGCCGCCAACGAGATGGCCGCGAGCGGCAGTGCAACGGCAACAGCGAAACGCGCCATCAGCGAGCGCATGGAAAATCGCACGGCAGGACTCCTTGCTCAAATTAACTCGCGCATGTTACGCGAGCGCGTGCAAAACAAAAAGGCAGATCGCCTTGCGGTGATCTGCCTTACAACGCCGTAAGAACGGCAATGAAGCGAGTTCTTGACTGCGTTTTTACAAGCAACTTACTCCGAAGCTGCCGAAGCTGCAGCGGCTGCTGCTGCCTTCTTGTGCGCCTTCTTGTGGTGAGCGTGCTTGGTGGCCTTCTTGGCTGCCGAAGCTGCTGCCGGAGCTGCGGGAGCTGCCGAAGCGGCTGCCGGAGCCGAAGCTTGTGCGAATGCTGCCGTTGCGAAGAGGCCAGCGACCAGAGCGGCGATCAGTTTGTTCATTGTGTAGATCCTCAGCTTGAGTTAATTAACCAAATGACCCGGCTTATGTAGAGTCAAGTCGGTAAACGTGCCATCCACCTTTCGGTTGACAGCCGCATCGAACAAATTTCTCGACGCGTCTGCTAGCGTTCGGACTTTCGTATTCGCCGCGCAAACGGCTTATGCAAAGGTCTTTAAGGCTGAATGCCGGATAGCTTCGGCGGCATCTGCGTCGAATAACGCGTCGCGTTGCGCAGCGGTTGACGAGAATTCGCCGGAAAATTTTCATCGCGATGGACTGCGGCGGCGACCCCTTGCGACGGCATTCGCGAGCGTGCATGTTTCACGTTTCCCGGGCTGCTTCACGGTGTGGTTTCACGCCTGTTTTTATTTGCCGATACAACGGCTTAGGCCAATCGAGGCAAGCGTGAAACACTCACGATACGCATGACGTCCCCCCGTATTCGCGCATTTACACGATACCGTCCCATGGCGCGTTCGCCGGCAACTCGATGCTCTCTCCCGGCGCGAGACCCAGCGAAAAAATGTCCAGCGCACCGACGCCGACGCGCACGAGGCGCAGCGTCGGAAAGCCGACCGCGGCGGTCATGCGGCGCACCTGGCGGTTCTTGCCTTCGGTGATCGCGAGTTCGATCCACGTGGTCGGGATCGCGGCGCGGTGGCGGATCGGCGGCGTGCGAGTCCATAGCGTGCTCGCCGGCTCTATATGATTCGCGCGACAGGGGCGTGTCACGTAGTCGCCGAGATCGACGCCGCGTGCAAGCTTCTTTAGCGCGACCTCGTCGATCGCGCCTTCGACCTGCGCCCAATAGCGTTTAACGAGCTTATGACGCGGCTCGGCGATACGCGCCTGCAATGCGCCGTCGTCGGTGAGAAGCAGCAGGCCTTCGCTATCGGAATCGAGCCGGCCCGCCGGATAGACGCCGGGCACCTTGACCCAGTCGGCGAGCGAGGCACGCGTTTCATGCGGCGAGAATTGACAGATGGTGCCGAACGGCTTGTTCAGGGCGAGAAGGCGCATACGGGAAAGAAGAGTCGGCGGACCAGGGCGCGGCGGCGTATCGAAACGTATCGAAGCGCGCCAATGCACGCTCATGCACGTCAACGCACGTCGCGGCAACGTCACACAATGCGCCGATCGTGCCGCGTGAAGTTTCGGCGACGGCGGCCGGCCGCATCGCGGGCGCCGGCCGTTGCGCTCAGGGTCCGGTTAGGGATGGCGCGATGATAATGCATAAACCGGCATCGCCATTCTTATGTCTTATAGAAGAGTGAGGCTCGCAGCTGCGTTCGTCCATGTTGGAAAACCCCGAGCCATGGCCGTTTCGACGCGCGCGAGGCGTGGGCTAGAATAGCGGCCAGGCCGCTCGCGAGCGTCCGGCATTGCGCGGCGAGGGGCGCCCCCTTTCGCAGTCTCCCATCAGCTTTTCACAGCTTTCACTGGAGTCCGATCATGCCGTATCAGCACATCAAGGTTCCGACCGGTGGCGACAAGATCACTGTCAACGCCGATTTCTCGCTCAATGTCTCCGACCAGCCGATCATCCCGTTTATCGAAGGCGACGGCACCGGTCTGGACATCACGCCGGTCATGATCAAGGTCGTGGACGCGGCGGTCGGGAAGGCGTACGCGGGCAAGAAGAAAATCCACTGGATGGAAATTTACGCGGGCGAGAAGGCGACCAAGGTGTACGGCCCGGACGTGTGGCTGCCCGAAGAAACGCTGCAGGCGGTGAAGGAATACATCGTCTCGATCAAGGGGCCGCTCACTACGCCGGTCGGCGGCGGCATCCGCTCGCTGAACGTCGCGCTGCGCCAGGAGCTGGACCTCTATGTGTGCCTGCGGCCGGTGCAGTACTTCAAGGGCGTGCCGTCGCCGGTGCGCGAGCCCGAGAAAACCAATATGGTGATCTTCCGCGAGAACTCGGAAGACATCTACGCCGGCATCGAATGGGCGGCCGAATCGGAGCAGGCGAAGAAGGTCATCAAGTTCCTGCGCGAAGAAATGGGCGTGAAGAAGATCCGCTTCCCGGATTCGTCGGGCATCGGCATCAAGCCGGTGTCGCGCGAAGGCACCGAGCGTCTCGTGCGCAAGGCGATCCAGTATGCGATCGACAATGAGCGCCGGTCGGTCACGCTGGTGCACAAGGGCAACATCATGAAGTTCACCGAAGGCGCGTTCCGCGACTACGGCTATGCGCTCGCGCAGAAGGAATTCAACGCGGAGCTGATCGACGGCGGCCCGTGGATGAAGGTCAGGAATCCGAAGACGGGCGGCGACATCGTCGTGAAGGACGTGATTGCCGACGCGTTCCTGCAGCAGATCCTGCTGCGCCCGGCCGAATACGACGTGATCGCGACGCTGAACCTGAACGGCGACTACGTTTCGGACGCGCTCGCCGCGCAGGTCGGCGGCATCGGCATCGCGCCGGGCGCGAACCTGTCGGATTCGGTGGCGATGTTCGAGGCGACGCATGGCACCGCGCCGAAATACGCCGGTAAGGATTACGTGAATCCGGGTTCGGAAATTCTCTCGGCGGAAATGATGCTGCGCCATCTCGGCTGGTTCGAGGCGGCGGACCTGATTATCGGCTCGATGGAAAAATCGATCCTGCAAAAACGTGTCACTTACGATTTTGCGCGCCTGATGGAAGGCGCGACCCAGGTATCGTGCTCAGGATTTGGGCAGGTGATGATCGAGAATATGTAATTCATGCGCTGGAATTATCCAGCGCGCATTAATGGCTTGACTGGAATACCCCGGCGCGATTACGCGGCCGGGGTATTTTTCTGGAAATCGTATCCGGTTTTTTACGGCCGGAATATCGGCGGCGGCCGGTATCGAATGACGCTGGATTTTCAGCGCCGCTTTTCAGCATCGTTTTTTTGCATCGCTTCTCAACACCGAATCGCACCGCATAAAAAGAAACCCGGCGTGCAGCCGGGTTTCAAAAAGGACGGGGACGAACCGCCTCAGGCAGGTGCCTGAATGTTCGAAGCCTGTTTTCCTTTCGGGCCTTGCACGACTTCGAAGGTGACCTTCTGGCCTTCCTTCAGCGTCTTGAAGCCATTCATCTGGATGGCCGAGAAGTGTGCAAACAGATCCTCGCCACCCTCGTCAGGCGTGATGAATCCGAAACCCTTTGCGTCGTTAAACCATTTGACCGTACCAGTTGCCATTCCAACTTCCCCTGTTACTCATGTGACCACCACGAGCCCCTCGAAAAGCCACGACCACACGAGGCAGCCGCTCCCTCCTCACAAGCTCACCATCGGCATTTTTTCGAAATTATGGCTTGGTGAAAAAAGTGCCAGCTTGATTGTTGAGGCTCTTTATTCGAGTGTCAAGAAAATTTTGAGACGCCGTTGTCGCATTGCAAACAGGCTGCTTTCTAGGGGTTTTTCCCGCTTCCGTTATGTGCGGTTGCGCAAGCGTCGCGTCTTGAAAAGTCGCATAATCGACTCACATGCTGGACTGGGGCCGGGCCGCCGGGAGTGCCCGCGGCGCGTGCCCCCACCGGCTCCGGCAGGTTATGCGATACTCGATCCGACCGCGGCGCAGCAACATCGCGCGGCATCACAGGATAGGGGCCGGCTCCGCAATCGGCCCGTCGACAACGCGCGGGCGCGGGCGGTCATGACGAAGTCATGACCGGCTGTCCGCAGCGAACGGGGGCATCGGCCGCTGGCCGGGTTTTGACAGGATTGCGGGCCTGTCCTAGTTGTTTAGAATGGGTGTATGGCGATTATCCCGGACAAGCAGGACGGCACCGTACTGGAGCGGCAGGAGCAGAAACTCAAGCCGCCGTCCATGTACAAGGTAGTGCTGCTGAATGACGACTTCACGCCGATGGAATTTGTCGTGATGATCGTGCAGGAATATTTCAATAAAGATCGTGAAACCGCAACGCAGGTCATGTTGAAGGTTCATCGCGAAGGCAGGGGAGTTTGTGGGGTCTATACGCGGGACATCGCGTCGACCAAAGTCGAGCAAGTCGTTACCCACGCACGGCAGGCCGGGCATCCGCTGCAGTGTGTGATGGAGGAAGCATGATTGCCCAGGAACTGGAAGTCAGCCTGCACATGGCGTTCATGGAAGCACGCCAGGCAAGGCACGAGTTCATAACGGTCGAACATCTTTTGCTCGCCCTGTTGGATAACCCGACGGCGGCGGAGGTGTTGCGTGCATGCGCGGCCAATATCGAGGATCTGCGCCAGAACCTGCGCAACTTCATTCATGACAACACGCCGACCGTGCCGGGCACGGACGACGTCGATACGCAGCCCACGCTGGGTTTCCAGCGTGTGATCCAGCGCGCGATCATGCATGTGCAGTCCACCTCGAACGGCAAGAAGGAAGTGACCGGCGCGAACGTGCTGGTCGCGATCTTCGGCGAGAAGGACTCGCATGCGGTGTACTACCTGCAGCAGCAGGGCGTCACGCGCCTGGACGTGGTCAATTTCATCTCGCACGGCATCGCCAAGACGAGCAGTTCGGACGCCGCGAAAGCGAGCGACGCGAACGCCGAGGCCGACGAGGCCGCCGCGCAGAAAGAAACGCCGCTCGCCCAGTTCACCCAGAACCTGAACCAGATGGCGAAGGACGGCCGCATCGATCCGCTGATCGGGCGCGAGTCGGAAGTCGAGCGCGTGGTACAGGTGCTGTGCCGCCGGCGCAAGAACAATCCGTTGCTGGTCGGCGAGGCGGGCGTCGGTAAAACCGCGATCGCCGAAGGGCTCGCCTGGCGCATCACGCGCGGCGAAGTGCCGGACATTCTGGCGGATGCGCAGGTGTATTCGCTCGACATGGGCGCGCTGCTTGCGGGCACCAAGTATCGCGGCGACTTCGAGCAGCGCCTGAAGACGGTGCTGAAGGAATTGAAGGAGCGTCCGCACGCGATTCTGTTCATCGACGAAATTCATACGCTGATCGGCGCAGGCGCCGCGTCGGGCGGTACGCTCGATGCCTCGAACCTGCTGAAGCCGGCGCTCTCGTCGGGCACGCTGAAGTGCATCGGCGCGACCACGTTCACCGAATATCGCGGCATCTTCGAGAAGGACGCGGCGCTGTCGCGTCGTTTCCAGAAGGTCGACGTGACCGAGCCGACCGTCGAGCAGACGGTGGCGATCCTGCGCGGGCTCAAGTCGCGCTTCGAAGAGCACCACGGTGTCAAGTATTCGTCGGGTGCGCTGTCGGCGGCGGCTGAGCTGTCGGCGCGCTTCATCACCGACCGCCACCTGCCGGACAAGGCGATCGACGTGATCGACGAAGCGGGCGCGGCGCAGCGCATTCTGCCGAAGTCGAAGCAGAAGAAGACGATCGGCAAGAACGAGATCGAGGAAATTATCTCGAAGATCGCGCGCGTGCCGGCGCAAAGCGTGTCGCAGGACGATCGCAGCAAGCTGCAGACGCTCGACCGCGACCTCAAGAGCGTGGTGTTCGGGCAGGACCCGGCCATCGACGCGCTGTCGGCCGCGATCAAGATGGCGCGCGCGGGCCTCGGCAAGCTCGACAAGCCGATCGGCGCGTTCCTGTTCTCGGGTCCGACCGGGGTCGGCAAGACGGAAGTGGCGAAGCAGCTCGCGTTCACGCTCGGCATCGAGCTGATCCGCTTCGACATGTCGGAATACATGGAGCGTCATGCGGTGAGCCGGCTGATCGGCGCGCCGCCGGGCTACGTCGGTTTCGACCAGGGCGGCCTGCTGACCGAAGCGATCACGAAGAAGCCGCATTGCGTGCTGCTGCTCGACGAAATCGAGAAGGCGCATCCGGACATCTTCAACGTGCTGCTGCAGGTGATGGACCACGGCACGCTGACCGACAACAACGGCCGCAAGGCGGACTTCCGCAACGTCATCATCATCATGACGACGAACGCGGGCGCCGAGGCGATGGGCAAGTCGGTGATCGGCTTCACGAACCGCCGCGAGGCGGGCGACGAGATGGTCGACATCAAGCGCATGTTCACGCCGGAGTTCCGTAACCGTCTGGATGCGACGATCAGCTTCCGCTCGCTCGATGAGGAAATCATCATGCGCGTGGTCGACAAGTTCCTGATGCAGCTCGAAGACCAGTTGCACGAGAAGAAGGTCGACGCGCTCTTCACCGACGCGCTGCGCAAGCACCTCGCGAAACACGGCTTCGATCCGCTGATGGGCGCGCGGCCGATGCAGCGTCTGATCCAGGACACGATCCGTCGCGCGCTCGCCGACGAATTGCTGTTCGGCAAGCTGATGAACGGCGGCCGGGTGACGGTCGACGTCGATGCCGAAGACAAGGTGCAGTTGACCTTCGACGAGCATCCGGCGCCGCGCAATCCGAATCCGGAAGCGGTGGAAGTGGAGTGATGTTGGTGAGGTCGGCGTGGCCGGTGTGGTGTCAAGCCGGCTAAACGACCAAAGGCCAGAAGCAGAACGGCGCGGGTTTTATCCCGCGCCGTTTTTTTATGCTCCGTTTACGCTCCGGTTTTCCGCTAGCCGGGTGCGCTGAAAAACGCGGCAGCCGTGTCGCACCGCGGCAATCAGGCAATCAATGCTTGCCGGTGCTGCCGAATCCGCCCGCGCCGCGCGCGCTTTCCTCGAAGTCATCGACGATATTGAACTCGGCCTGCACGACCGGCACGATCACCAGTTGCGCGAGGCGTTCCATCGGATTCAGCACGAACGTCGTTGCTCCGCGATTCCACGTCGAAATCATCAGTTGCCCCTGGTAATCGGAATCGATCAGGCCGACCAGATTGCCGAGCACGATGCCGTGCTTATGCCCGAGACCCGAGCGCGGCAGAATCAGCGCCGCATAACCGGGATCGCCGACGTGAATCGCGAGGCCGGTCGGCACCAGCGCGGTTTCGCCCGGTTTCAGCGTCAGCGGTTCGTCGAGGCAGGCGCGCAGATCGAGGCCGGCGCTGCCGGTCGTCGCGTAGGCGGGAAGCTGTTCGCGCATGCGCTCATCAAGAATCTTCAGGTCGAGTTTCATTCGGGTTCGATCGGGAGTGTTGGGGTTGTCGTGGTCGTTGGGATGGACGGCGGGCAGGGGCACGGAGGTGCCGCCCGTCAAGCCGCCGGATGCGAGCCGAGCTGGAACGCCTCGGCGAGAAGTTCATAGGAGCGCAGCCGCGCGCGATAACTGCCGGCGACCGTGAGCACCATCAGTTCGTCGGCCTGGAACTGCTCCTGCAAATCCGCGAGCCGCTCGGTGACGCGCTCCGGCGTGCCGATGATGCTGCGTGGTTTTTCGCGGTCGATCACGAGCCGTTCGCGCTCGCCGTACTCCTGCGCGACGCCTTGTTCGATCGTCGGAATCGGCTCGTTCAGGCCGTACGCCATTTGCACGCGGCGCAGATCGACGGCTTTTTCGAGGTCGGCGGCTTCCTGTTCGGTGTCGGCGCAGATCACGAAAACCGCCGCAGCGAGATACGGCTGCGACGCTTCCACGCTCGGCTGGAAACGCTCGCGATACGCGAGCGCGACCTGTCTGCCGAAATGCGCATTGATGAAATGCGCGAACGAGAAACGAATGCCGAGCTGCGCCGCGAGCAGGCCGCCGAATTCGCTCGAACCGAGCATCCACAGTTGTGGGCGCGTATCGATTTGCGGTTGCAGCAGCACGCCTTGCGCGAGGTGATCGGCGGGGAGCGTGCCGTGCATGAGCCCGAGCAGATCGGTAACCTGCTGCGGGAAAATTTCGCCGCGATTGTAGGCGCCGGCGGCCACCGCTTGCGCGGTGCGCATATCGCCGCCCGGCGCGCGTCCGACGCCGAGGTCGATACGGTTCGGGAACAGCGCTTCGAGCATCATGAACTGCTCGGCGACCTTGAACGGACTGTAGTACGGCAGCATCACGCCGCCGGAGCCGAGGCGAATACGTTTCGTCACGCTGCCGAGGCGCGCCAGCATCACTTCGGGGCAGGGGTTCGACACGCCGCGCAGGCCGTGGTGCTCGGCGCACCAGTAGCGCGTGTAGCCGAGGTCGTCGGCGAGCTGCGCGAGTTCGACCGTGGCGGCGATGGCGTCCGCCACCGAGTGCCCGGAGATCACCGGCGTTTGATCGAGCACGGAAAGTAGCGTCATGTCAGTAGTGCTCCAGATGATTCCGGCCACGAGTCAGCGTAGTCAGCGCCGACAGCGCTGGCGGCGCCGACGGCAGCCACGCGGGCTCGCCGCCGTTTGCCTTCAGCGCCCCGGGCCGGTGTCGGGCAGGCGCCCGGCGATCTCGGCGATCAGCGCGCGCGCGAGCGTCTGCTTGTCGGCGCGCGGCAGTCTGGTGGCGTTGCCTGCTTCGAACAGGATCACTTCGTTGTCGTCGAGCCCGAACGTCAGCGGGCCCAGGTTGCCGATCAGCAGCGGCACGTTCTTGCGCGCGCGTTTTTCCTCGCCGTGGACTTCGAGGTTGCCGCTTTCTGCGGCGAAACCGACCGTGAACGGCGGCTTCGGCAACTTGGCGACCGCGGCGAGGATGTCCGGATTCTCGACGAACGAGAAGCTCGGCAGCGTGCGCTCGGCGGTCTTCTTGATCTTCTGTTCGCTGACGTGATCGACGCGCCAGTCGGCCACGGCGGCGACGCCGATGAACACGTCCGCGTCGGCGACAGCCCGCATCACCGCGTCGTGCATCTGCTGCGCGGTTTGCACGTCTTCGCGGAACACGCCCCACGGCGTGTCGAGCGCGACCGGACCAGCCACCAGATGTACCTCGGCGCCGGCCTGCTGCGCGGCGCGCGCGAGCGCGAAGCCCATCTTGCCGCTCGAACGGTTCGTGATGCCGCGCACCGGATCGAGAGGCTCGAAGGTCGGCCCGGCGGTCAGCAGCACACGGCGGCCGGCGAGGATTTTCGGCGCGAAGAACGACGCGATCGCTTCATAGGTCGCGGCTGCTTCGAGCATGCGCCCGTCGCCCACTTCGCCGCAGGCCTGCGGACCCGAATCGGGGCCGAGCACCTCGATGCCGTCCGCGCGCAGTTGCGCGACGTTGCGTTGCGTGGCCGGGTTCTGCCACATCTGCCGGTTCATCGCCGGCACGACGAGCAGCGGGCAGTCGCGCGCGACACATAGCGTCGAGAGCAGATCGTCGGCCATGCCGTGCGCGAGTTTGGCGAGGAAGTCGGTCGAGGCGGGCGCGATCACGATCGCGTCGGCTTCGCGCGACAGGTCGATGTGCGCCATGTTGTTCGGCACGCGACCGTCCCACTGGCTCGTGTAGACGGGCCGGCCCGAGAGCGCCTGCATCGTGACGGGAGTGATGAACTGCGTGGCCGCTTCGGTCATGACGACCTGCACGGTCGCGCCCGCCTTGGTCAGCAGACGCGTGAGTTCGGCGATCTTGTAGCAGGCGATGCCGCCCGTCATGCCGAGGACGAGGTGTTTGCCTGCGAGTTCTGCGGTTGCCAACGAAAGCCTCCGACAAAGCATGATGGCGCCCGGCGGCGCAAGGGCGCGGTGGTGTTACCCGTCACCCGTTGCCGCTGCCGTGCGTTTCAAACCCGACGCGCCGCGCGGCCGTGCCTCGCGTCGGTGGCGTCAGCGTGATGAACCGCGCACGCGCCGTAGCTCGTCGATCACGAGCAGGATCGCGCCGATCGTGATCGCGCTGTCGGCGAGATTGAACGCCGGCCAGTGCCAGCCGCCCACGTGGAAATCGAGAAAGTCGATCACGTGGCCGTAGGCGAGCCGGTCGATCACGTTGCCGAGCGCGCCGCCGAGAATCAGCGCGAGCGCCGTGCAGAACATTTTCTGCCCGCTATGCCGCTTGAGCAGATAGCAGATCACGAGCGCGGCGACCACGCCGAGCGCAGTGAACGCCCAGCGCTGCCAGCCGCCCGCCATCGCGAGGAAGCTGAACGCGGCGCCGCGGTTGTACACGAGGATCAGGTTGAAAAACGGCGTGATCTCGTGCGGCACACCGTAGGCGAACACCTTGCGGACCGCGATTTTCGTCAACTGGTCGAACAGGATGACGATCAGCGCGATGCCGAGCCAAGGGGCCAGCGAGCCGCTTCGGGCCGATGTTTTCGAGATGCTTCCCGCCATTATGCCGCGCTCCTCGTTTCGCCATTGCCGAACAGATTGCTGAAGCAGCGGCCGCACAGCGACGGATGCTCGGCGATCGTGCCGACGTCCGGGCGATAGTGCCAGCAGCGCTCGCACTTCAGATACTTCGAGGCGATCACCTCGACGCTTTCGTCCGCTTCGCTGTCCACCTTCACGACCTCCGCCGCCGACGTGATCAGCACGAACTTGAGGTCCTCGCCGAGGCTCGCGAGCGCGTCGTAACGCGCGCCGCTCGCGCGGATTTCGACTTCGGCCTGCAGCGACGAGCCGATCAGGTTCGCCACGCGGGCCTCTTCGAGCGCCTTCGTCACGTCGCCGCGCGCGGCGCGCAGCAGCGTCCACTTGTCGAGCAGCGCACCCGCGTCCGGCATGGCCGGGAACGCGTGGTAGGTCTCGGTGAAGATGGTTTCGCTATCCGGCTGGAACACCTTCCACGCTTCTTCGGCGGTGAACGACAGGAACGGCGCCATCAGACGCAGCAGACCGTGCGCGATGTGGTAGAGCGCGGTTTGCGCCGAGCGGCGCGCGACCGAATCGGCCGCCGTGGTGTAGAGGCGGTCCTTCAGCACGTCGAGGTAGAAGCCGCCGAGGTCTTCCGAGCAGAACGTCTGCAGCTTCGCGACGACCGGGTGGAACTCGTACTTTTCGTAGTGCGCGAGGATGTCGTTCTGCAGATTCGCCGAGAGCGCCACCGCGTAACGATCGATTTCGAGCCAGTCTTCGACCGGACGCGCGTGCTGCGCGAAGTCGAAGTCCGACAGATTCGCGAGCAGGAAGCGCAGCGTGTTGCGGATGCGGCGATAGCTTTCCGTCACGCGCTTGAGGATTTCCTCGGAGATCGCGAGTTCGCCCGAGTAGTCGGTCGAGGCGATCCACAGGCGGATGATTTCCGCGCCGAGGCGGTTCGCCACTTCATGCGGATCGATACCGTTGCCGAGCGACTTGCTCATCTTGCGGCCTTCGCCGTCGACGGTGAAGCCGTGCGTGAGCAGCGCGTTGTAGGGCGGACGGCCGTCGAGCATCGAAGCGGTCAGGAGCGACGAGTGGAACCAGCCGCGATGCTGGTCCGAGCCTTCGAGGTACAGGTCGGCCGGGAACTGCAGCTCGTCCTTGTGCGAGCCGCGCAGTACGTGCCAGTGCGTCGTGCCCGAGTCGAACCAGACGTCGAGCGTGTCGCGGTTCTTTTCGTACAGATTCGCGTCGTCGCCGAGCAGCTCGCGCGGATCGAGCGTCTGCCACGCCTCGATGCCCGCCTGCTCGACGCGCTGCGCGACCTGTTCGAGCAGCTCGAGCGTGCGCGGATGCAGCTCGCCGGTTTCCTTGTGCACGAAGAACGCCATCGGCACGCCCCATTGGCGCTGACGCGACAGCGTCCAGTCCGGGCGGTTGGCGATCATGCTGAAGAGGCGCTGCTTGCCCCACGACGGATAGAACGCCGTGTTCTCGATGCCTTCGAGCGCGGTTTCGCGCAGCGTCTTGTCGCTGTCGTTCGGCTTCACGTCCATGCCGGCGAACCACTGCGAGGTGGCGCGATAGATGATCGGCGTCTTGTGGCGCCAGCAGTGCATGTAGCTGTGCGTGTACTTCTCGGTGCGCAGCAGCGAGCCGGCGCCTTGCAGCGCCTCGACGATCTGCGGATTGGCCGCCCAGATCGACAGGCCGCCGAACAGCGCGAGCGATTCGATGTAGCGGCCGTCGCCCATCACCGGGTTGATGATGTCCGAGTCCGACATGCCGTGCGCCTTGCACGACACGAAGTCTTCCACGCCGTAGGCGGGCGACGAGTGCACGACGCCGGTGCCGGTTTCGGTCGTCACGTAGTCGCCGAGATAGACCGGCGCGGTGCGCTTGTAAGCCGGATGCGCGGACGCGAGCGGATGGTTGAAGCGCAGGTTCACGAGCTTCGCGCCCGGCGTGGTCGCGATGACGGTGCCTTCGAGGCCGTAGAGCTTGAGGCACGCCTCGACGCGTTCCTCGGCGAGGATCAGGAGGCCGCGAGGCGTGTCGACGAGCGCGTAAACGATTTCCGGGTGCAGGTTCAGCGCCTGGTTGGCAGGAATGGTCCACGGCGTGGTGGTCCAGATCACGATGCCGCCTTCGCTGCGCGGTAGCGCGGCGAGGCCGAAGGCCTGCGCGGTCTTGTCCGGCTCGGCGAAGCTGAACAGCACGTCGATGGTCGGATCGGTCTTGTCCTTGTACTCGACTTCCGCTTCGGCGAGCGCCGAGCCGCAGTCGAAACACCAGTTGACCGGCTTCAGGCCACGGAACACATAGCCCTTTTCCATGATCTTCGCGAGCGCGCGGATTTCGCCGGCCTCGTTGGCGAAGTTCATCGTCCGGTACGGATTGTCCCAGTCGCCGAGCACGCCCAGACGGCGGAAGCCGACCTTCTGCTTCTCGATCTGCTCGGTCGCGTAGGCGCGCGCCTTCTGCATCACCTCGGCCGCCGGCAGCGACTTGCCGAACTGCTTTTCGATCTGGATTTCGATCGGCATGCCGTGGCAGTCCCAGCCCGGCACGTAGACCGCGTCGAAGCCCGCCAGATTGCGCGCCTTGACGATCATGTCCTTGAGGATCTTGTTCACCGCGTGGCCGAGGTGGATGTCGCCGTTCGCATACGGCGGGCCGTCGTGCAGGATGAACTTCTTGCGGCCTTTGGACGCGGCGCGGATCGTCTCGTAGACCTTGCGTTCCTGCCAGTCCTTGACCCATTGCGGCTCGCGTTTGGGCAGGTCGCCGCGCATCGGGAACGGCGTGTCGAGCAGGTTGACCGGGTAGCGTGACTGCGGTTTCGAATCGGCTTTCTTGTTACTCATGATGTGGATGGCGTTGAATTCGTTCTATGCGCAGCGAAGGCGCGGATTGCGCACGATGCGCGAGGAGCGTGGGACGCGCCCGGCAGGCGGCTCGCATGATGCCGATGCCCTTCGATGCGCGCGGCGACGGTTCGGGCGGGGCGGTGCGCCGGCCCGAACCGCGGCGGTTATCTAATTCGGTCGGTGGCCGACGTGGCGAACCCGGTGGAACGGCTGCCCGGCGTGCCGGCGCCGGCCGCGGCGAGCCACGCGCGCGCATTGGCGACGTCGCGCGCGATCGCGGCGGTCAGCGTTTCGAGATCGACGAATTTCTCCTCGTCGCGCAGCTTCTTCAGAAATTCGACGCGCACGAGTTTGCCATACGCGTCGCCGTGCCAGTCGAGCAGATGCACTTCGAGCAGGACGCGGCCGGAATCGTCGACGGTGGGACGCACGCCGAGGCTCGCGACGCCGGGCAGCGGTTGCTCGGCGATGCCGTGCACCTGCACGACGAAGATGCCGGCCAGCGCCGGGCGCTTGTGCGCGATCGGCAGATTGAGCGTGGGAAAGCCGAGATCGCGGCCGAGCTTCATGCCGTGCGTGACGTGGCCGCTGATCAGGTAGTCGCGGCCAAGCGCGGCGCGCGCTGCGTCGAGGTCGCCCGCGACCAGCGCCGCGCGCACGCCCGAACTCGAAATGCGCGCGCCCGACGGATCGGCGACGGTCGCCATCTGCTCGACTTCGAAGCCGTACTGCTTGCCGGCCGCCTGCAGCGAGGCGAAATCGCCGGCGCGCTTCGCGCCGTAGCGGAAGTCGTCGCCGATCATGATCCAGCGCGCGTGCAGCCCGTTGACGATGATCCGCTCGACGAACGAGTCCGGCGACTGGCTCGCGAACGTGTGATTGAAGTGCTCGACGACGACCCGGTCGACCCCGTTGGTGCGCAGCGCTTCGAGCTTGTCGCGCAGCATCGCGATGCGCGGCGGCGCGCCGGCCGGGTTGAAGAATTCGCGCGGGTGCGGCTCGAAGGTCATCACGCAGACGGGCAGGCCGCGGGCGTCGGCGGCCGCGCGCACGTGCGCGAGCAGAGCCTGGTGGCCGCGGTGGACACCGTCGAAGTTGCCGATGGTCAGCGCGCACGGCGCGCGGCTCTCGGCATTGGGAAGACCGCGGAAGACTCTCACGATAACGGGTTGCAGCGCTTGCTGCGGTGGCAATAGGGGCGCGGCCAGGGTGCCGCAAAACAAACGATTATAAACGCTTGGCGCAGCGCACGGCTGCGAGGCCGCTGTCAGGCGATTGCCGAATGATAAAATCCGCGCATGAAAAAACTCGTCATCCTGATTTCCGGACGGGGCAGCAACATGGAAGCCATCGTGCGCGCCTGCGCGAGCGAGGGCTGGCCGGCCAGGGTCGCCGCCGTGATTGCCAACCGTCCCGATGCCGCGGGGCTCGCGTTCGCGGCGTCGCATGGCATCGCCACGGCGGTGGTCGATCACCGCCAGTTTCCCGACCGCGACAGCTTCGACGCGGCGCTCGCCGAACAGATCGACGCATTCGCACCGGACCTCGTGCTGCTCGCGGGCTTCATGCGCGTGCTGACCGCGCGCTTCGTCGACCATTACGCCGGGCGCATGCTCAACGTGCATCCGTCGCTGCTGCCAAGCTTTGCGGGCCTCAAGACCCATCAGCAGGCGCTCGACGCCGGCGTGCGGTTCCACGGCGCGTCGGTGCACTTCGTCACGTCGCAGCTCGACCACGGGCCGATCGTCGCGCAGTCGGCGGTGCCGGTCGTGGCGGGCGACACCGCCGAGACGCTCGCCGCACGCGTGCTGACCACCGAACACATCATTTATCCGCGCGCGGCGCGCTGGTTCGTCGAAGGGCGTCTTGCTCTCGACGGCCTGCGCGTCACGCTTACGCCGCCGGAGCCTCAATGGCTCTTTGCCGGTCACCCCGCCGGAGAGGGCGCATGAGATTGCATGGTTTCCTGATTGGTCAAACTGAAACGCTGCTGGCCGAAGTGCTGCGGCTCAACGGTCCCGCCGACGCCACCACGAGCCGGTTTTTCCGCGCGCATCCGAAGCTCGGGCACGCCGAGCGCGGCGTGATCGCCGAGGCGGTGTTCGCGGTGCTGCGCCGCCGGATGGAGTTCGCGCATCTGGCCGAAAGCGGCACCGGCAACCCCGCGCGCCGCATGGCGCTGCTCGGCCTGATGCAGACGGTCGGGCGCAACGCGCTCAAGCCGTTCGTCAGCGAAGCCGAGGCGACGTGGCTCGAACACGTGTCGAGGATCGACCCGGAGAGCCTGCCGCTGCGGATTCGCCTGAATCTGCCCGACTGGATCTGCCAGGCGCTCGGCACGCGCTTCGAAGGCGCCGAGCTGGCGCAACTGGCCGCCGCGCTGAACTACCCGGCGCCGCTCGACTTGCGTGCGAACCCGGTCAAGGCGAGCCGCGACGACGTGCTGGGCGCGCTGTCGAAGGCCGGCATCGAGGCGGGCGCCACGCCGTTCGCGCCGCTCGGCGTGCGCGTGGTCGGCAAGCCGGCGCTGACGAAGCTCGACGCGTTCCAGCAGGGCTGGCTCGAAGTGCAGGACGAGGGTAGCCAGTTGCTGTGCTCGCTGGTCGCGCCGCGGCGCGGCGAGATGATCGTCGATTTCTGCGCGGGCGCCGGCGGCAAGACGCTCGCGCTCGGCGCGGCGATGCGCTCGACCGGCCGGCTCTACGCGTTCGACATCTCCGAGCGGCGTCTCGCCAAGCTGAAGCCGCGCCTTGCGCGCAGCGGCCTGTCGAACGTGAACCCGGTGCTGATCGACAGCGAACACGACGCGAAGATCAAGCGCCTCGCCGGCAAGATCGACCGCGTGCTCGTCGACGCGCCGTGCAGCGGCCTCGGCACGCTGCGCCGCAACCCGGACCTGAAGTGGCGCCAGTCGCCGGAGTCGATTGCCGAGCTGGCGCCGAAGCAGGCGTCGATTCTCGCGAGCGCGGCGCGTCTCGTGAAGAAGGGCGGCCGGCTCGTCTATGCGACCTGCTCGATTCTCGAAGCGGAAAACGAGGCGATCGTGCAGCAGTTCCTCGCCGATCATCCCGATTTCGCGCTGGTGCCCGTGCGCGACGTGCTCGCCGAGCAGCGCATCGAGCTCGACATGGACGATTACCTGAAGCTGTGGCCGCACCGTCACGCCACCGACGGCTTCTTCGCCGCCGTGCTGGAGCGCCAGAGCTAGGCGCGTCCGGCTTTTTGCCGGCGTGCGCGGGCTGCCTTGCAGTCGCGGCGCGCCGGCGCTTTCGGCGAGATCATGCAGACGAGTCTTTTTTTCCATCGCTTCAGCGACATCGCGCACGACTTCGGTCAGCCCGTGATGTTGTGGCAGGTCGGCATCCTGCTCGCGACGCTGCTCGTCGCGTGGCTGCTTGCGCGCACGCTGCGCCGCCGCCTCGGCGGCCCGCGGCATCCGCGCTACCAGACCCTGCGCTTCGGCATGGAAAGCCTGAACCGCGCGGCCTTTCCGCTGCTCGGCGCGGCGCTCGTGTGGCTCGCGCGGGTGATCGCCGGCCAGTTCATGCACACCGCGCTGCTCGATCTGGCGCTGGTGCCGCTTGCCGGCATCGGCCTCATCTACATCGTGTTCTTCTTCGCGCGCCGCGTCTTCAGCCGCGACGGCGGCGTGCATCCGTGGCTTTTCCTCGTCGAGAAGACCGTCTCGGTGGTGGTCTGGATCGGCATGGTGCTCACGCTGATGGGCATCCAGGACGAGGTGATCGCGTGGATGGGCAGCGTGCGGTTCCGTGTCGCCAACGCGCACATGACGCTGCTCTCGCTCGTAACCGGCCTGCTGTGGGTCGGCATCACGATGATCGTCGCGATGTGGCTCGGCTCGACGTTCGAAGACCGCCTGATGCGCTCGAAAACGCTCGACGCGAACCTGAAGGTCGTGGTCGCGCGCGTCGGGCGCGCGGCCTTCGTGCTGGCGGCGATCCTGATCAGCCTGTCGATCGTCGGCATCGACATCACCGTGCTCGGCGTGTTCGGTGGCGCGCTCGGGGTCGGGCTCGGCTTCGGCATGCAGAAGATCGCGAGCAACTACGTGTCGGGTTTCATCATCCTGCTCGACCGGTCGTTGCGGATCGGCGACACGATCAGCACGGGCGGCCTGCAAGGCATGGTCACGCAGATCCGCACGCGCTACACCGTCGTGCGCGGGCTCGACGGCATCGAAACGCTGATTCCGAACGAAAAGCTCATTACCGACGTGGTGCAGAACCAGTCGTCGTACCTGACGCGCGGCTATGCCAAGGCGGCCGTGCAGATCGCCTATACGTCCGACGTCGAGCAGGCCATGGCGCTGCTCGTCCAGGCCGCCGACGACGTGCCGCGCGTCTTGCGCGAGCCGGCGCCGACGCCGTATCTGGTGGGCTTCGGCCCCGACGGCATCAATCTCGAACTGGGTTTCTGGATCGCCGACGCGGCGACCGGCACGGGGGGCGTGCGCTCGACGATCAACCGCAACATCTGGCGCCTGTTCTCCGAACACGGCATCTCGATTCCGCTCGCGCAACGCGAAGTGCGGATCGTCGGACCGGCGGGCGGCGCTATGCCGCATCCGGTAACTATGACCGGCCCCGGCGCGGCGCCTGCTGCCGCGTCCGCTTCCTTGCCCGAGGCTGCGCTCGGGCCGATGGACGGCGCCCCGAGCGACGTTCGCTGACGGGATCGACGCCCCGCCGCGCCGCCCGAAACGGTCCGCAGCGGCCGTTATGATATTGATATCACACAAAAAATCCCTATTTGTTACAAACACTTGGGATGCTTCAAGTAGAATATCGTGCTATCCCGCTGTATGCTTTCACTTTCTTGACACACGCAATGCGTGTGCTCCGTATCTCTCGTTCTGCAGGTAACTTACCTTGTTGAATTCTTTGCTCGATTTTCTTGCTCACGGCCTGTTGCATTTCTCGTGGTGGCAACTCGTCGTGTACACGCTCATCGTGACGCACATCACGATTATCGGCGTGACCGTCTATCTGCATCGCTGCCAGGCGCATCGCGCGCTGGAGCTGCATCCCATCGCGAGTCATTTTTTCCGCTTCTGGCTGTGGATGACCACCGGCATGCTGACCGGCCAGTGGGCCGCGATTCACCGCAAACACCACGCGAAGTGCGAGACCGAGGAAGATCCGCACAGCCCGCAAACGCGCGGTATCTGGAAGGTGCTGCTCGAAGGCGCCGAGCTGTATCGCACCGAAGCGAAAAACGAAGAAACGATGCGCAAGTTCAGCCACGGCACGCCGAACGACTGGATGGAGCGCAACGTCTACACGAAGTACCCGATTCTCGGCGTGAGCCTGATGATGGTGATCAACATCGCGCTGTTCGGCGTCGTCGGCCTGACGATCTGGGCCGTGCAGATGATCTGGATTCCGTTCTGGGCTGCCGGCGTGGTCAACGGCCTCGCGCACTTCTGGGGCTATCGCAACTTCAATTCGTCGGATGCGAGCACCAACATCTTCCCGTGGGGCATCATCATCGGCGGCGAAGAGCTGCACAACAATCATCATACGTATGCGACGTCGGCCAAGCTGTCGAACAAATGGTACGAGTTCGACATCGGCTGGATGTACATCCGCATCATGTCGGCGTTCCGTCTTGCCAAGGTGAAGAAGGTCGCGCCCACGCCGCGTCTGACCACCGGCAAGCTCGTGCTCGACCAGGACACGCTGCAGGCCGTGCTCGCAAACCGCTACGAAGTGATGGCGCGTTACGGCAAGGCGCTCAAGCGCGCGTACCGCCAGGAGCTTGCGCATCTGAAGGATGTCGGCTCGCGCGAGAAGTATCAGCTGATGCGCGGCGCGCGTAGCTGGTTCCACAAGGAAGAGGCCGGCCTGAACGAGCCGCAGAAGCGCCAGCTGCCGCAAATCTTCGCCAACAGCCAGAAGCTCAAGACCTACATCGATATGCGCAACGAACTCGCGTCGATGTGGGAACGCTCCAACGCATCGCGCGAACAACTGCTCGCGCAATTGCAGGACTGGTGCCATCGCGCCGAGCAGAGCGGCATCAAGGCGCTGCACGATTTCGCGACGCGACTGCGTCGCTATGCTTGAGCGCGAAAAAATCCATTAAAATTTCAGAACGTCACAAAACCCCGCGTTGGCGGGGTTTTTCTTTTTGGCGTCGTGGAAAGCCGTCGCGACTGTAGTAACTCGATGGGCAAGCGGCGGCGCGGCGAGGACAGAGGAGATCATGGAGCAGCAGGCGATCAGGACCGTCGAATATGACCGGCCGCAGGCGCAAGGCACGACTTGCGGGATCGGTCAGGCATGGGCGAAGGTGCCCGAGATGCCGTCGGCGGCAGAAAAGGCGGCGCTGAAGGCACGGATTCGTGCATTACTCGAGCGCGAGAAAGCCGTACTCGTCGCGCACTATTATGTCGACGCGGAATTGCAGGAGCTCGCCGACGAAACCGGCGGCATCGTGGCCGACTCGCTGGAAATGGCCCGCTTCGGGCGCGATCACGACGCGCAAACGCTCGTGGTGGCGGGGGTGCGCTTCATGGGCGAGACCGCGAAAATCCTCAGCCCCGACAAGCGCATTCTGATGCCGGATCTGGATGCGACCTGTTCGCTCGATCTCGGCTGTCCGGTCGACGAATTCTCGGCGTTCTGCGATGCGCATCCGGACCGCACGGTAGTCGTGTACGCGAACACGAGCGCGGCAGTGAAGGCGCGCGCGGACTGGATGGTGACGTCGTCGATCGGGCTCGAGATCGTCGCCGATCTGCATGCGCGCGGCGAGAAGATCATCTGGGCGCCGGACCGCCATCTCGGCAGCTACATCCAGGGCAAGACCGGCGCGGACATGCTGATGTGGCAGGGCTCGTGCCTCGTGCACGACGAATTCAAGGGCATCGAACTCGATCTGCTGCGCGCCGAGTATCCGCTAGCAAAGGTGCTCGTGCATCCGGAGTCGCCGCCCAACGTGGTCGCGCAGGCGGACGTGGTCGGCTCGACGACCCAGTTGATCGACGCCGCGCAGAAGCTCGATGCGACGCATTTCATCGTCGCGACCGATCTCGGCATTCTTCACAAGATGCAGCTCGCCGCGCCCGGCAAGACGCTGATTGCCGCGCCCACGGCCGGCAACAGCGCGACCTGCAAGAGTTGCGCGCATTGTCCGTGGATGGCGATGAACGGCCTCGCGAATCTGGCCGATGTGCTCGAACGCGGCCATAACGAAATTTTCGTCGAGCGCGCGATCGGCGAACGGGCGCGTCTGCCGATCGACCGCATGCTGGACTTCGCGGCGCGTCACAAGAAGCGCGTGCAGGCGAGCGGCGATCTCGCGCGCGACGCGCAACTGTATTCGAATGTGGGGGCAGCGTAATGGCGGTACTTGAGAAGGCGCCCGGGCAGGCCGTCGGGGGCGAGCGGTTCGAGGCGGTGTCGCCGCTCTTCGCGGAAATTCACGCGCAATATGGCGCCGCGTTCGATGCAGCGCTCGCACGCAATGTTGCCGATGCGCTCGCCGAAGACGTCGGAGCCGGCGACCAGACCGGCCGACTCGTGCCGGCGGACGAGATTCGCAACGCGCGCATCGTCGTGCGCGAGGATGCGGTGCTGTGCGGTGTGCTGTGGTTCAACGCCGTGATGCGGTCGGTCGATCCGCGCATCGAGGTTCAATGGCGTTACCGCGAGGGTGAGCGCATGAACGCGAACACTCCCGTCTGCGAACTGTGTGGGCCGGTACGCGCGCTGCTGACCGCCGAGCGCAACGCGATGAACTTTCTGCAACTGCTGTCGGGCGTGGCGAGCGCGACGCGCCGCTATGTCGACGCGATTGCTCATACGCATACACGCGTCCTCGACACGCGCAAGACGCTGCCGGGCTTGCGGCTCGCGCAGAAGTACGCGGTGCGGGTGGGCGGCGGCGCGAATCAGCGGCTCGCGTTGTACGACGGCATTCTGATCAAGGAAAACCACATTGCCGCCGCCGGCGGCGTGGGTGCGGCGATGGACGCGGCGCTTGCGTTGAATGCGGGCGTGCCGATCCAGATCGAAGTCGAAACGATCGAGCAACTGGAAACCGGGCTCGCGCACGGTGCGCAGTCGATTCTGCTCGACAACTTCTCGTTCGACATGATGCGCGACGCGGTGCGTATCACGGCGGGGCGGGCGGTGCTCGAGGTATCCGGTGGCGTGAACTTCGACACTGTGAGTACGATCGCGGAGACGGGGGTCGATCGTGTTTCGATTGGTTCGCTGACCAAGGACGTGCGCGCAACGGATTACTCGATGCGGATCGTCTGACGCCGACACTCCGACGCGTCGACGTGTGAGCGCTCGCTGAACAAGGCCATGGCCGGGAGTCTCCGGGCATGGCCTTGTTTGGTTTGCCGCGTTCGTTTCAGTGCCGGCTTTTGCCGCCGTTTCTCACGCGTCGCGCTTGCGCGCATACTCCGGCGACAACACCGTCGGCAATGCCTTCGGCAGCGTAGTCGGCCAGTCGCGGCTGAAATGCAGCCCGCGGCTTTCGCGCCGCAAGCGCGCGCCTTCGACGATCAGCGACGCGACGTCGACCAGATTGCGCAGTTCCAGCAGATCGCGGCTCACCTTGAAATTCGCGTAGTACTCGTGGATCTCGTCGCGCAGCAGCGTAAGCCGGTGCCTGGCGCGCTCGAGCCGCTTGTCGGTGCGCACGATGCCGACGTAATTCCACATCAGCCGACGCAGTTCGTCCCAGTTGTGCGCGACCACGACTTCTTCATCGGGATCGGAGACGCGGCTTTCGTCCCACGCCGGCAGCGGCGCATGGACGGTGGCGCCGAAGCCTTCCGCTTCGATCGCCTGCGCGGCCGAGCGGCCGATCACGAGGCATTCGAGCAGCGAGTTGCTGGCGAGCCGATTCGCGCCGTGCAAGCCGGTGCAGGACGTCTCGCCGACCGCGTAAAGGCCCGCGAGATCTGTGCGCCCGGCAAGGTCGGTGACGACGCCGCCGCACGTGTAGTGCGCGGCCGGCACGACGGGAATCGGCTCTTTGGTGATGTCGATGCCGAATTCGAGGCAGCGGGCGAGGATGGTCGGGAAATGCTCGTGCAGGAACTCGGGCGGTTGGTGGCTGATGTCGAGGTACACGCAATCGATGCCGCGCTTCTTGATCTCGAAGTCGATTGCACGCGCGACGATATCGCGCGGCGCCAGCTCCGCGCGCTCGTCGTGATTCGGCATGAAGCGCGTGCCGTCGGGCAGCTTCAGGATGCCGCCTTCGCCGCGCACCGCTTCGGAAATCAGAAACGACTTCGCGTACGGGTGGAACAGACAGGTCGGGTGAAACTGGATGAATTCCATGTTCGACACGCGGCAACCGGCTCGCCATGCCATTGCGATGCCGTCGCCGGTCGCGGTGTCGGGGTTCGTCGTGTACAGATAGACCTTGCCGGCGCCGCCGGTGGCGAGCACTGTATGCGGCGCCTCGATCGTCACGGTGCGGCCGCTTTGCAGGTCGAGCGCGTAGAGGCCGTGGCAACGGCGGCCGGGCAGGCCGAGGCGATCCGAGGTGATCAGGTCGATCGCGTGGTGATCTTCGAACAGCGTGATGTTCGGGTGGCGGCGCACCTGTTCGCTGAGCGTGGCGACTACCGCGTGGCCGGTCGCATCCGCTGCATGAATGATTCGGCGATGGCTGTGGCCGCCTTCGCGCGTCAGGTGAAAACCGAGTTCGGCGGCGTCGTCTTTCGTGAACGGCACGCCCTGTTCGATCAGCCATTCGATCGCGGTGCGCCCATGTTCGACGATGAAGCGCGTAGCGGCTTCGTCGCACAGGCCGCCGCCGGCGACCAGCGTGTCGCGCACGTGATTGTCGATGCTGTCCGCGGAATCGAGTACCGCGGCAATGCCGCCTTGTGCCCAGTCGCTCGCACCTTCGGTCAGCGATCGCTTGGCGATCACCGCGACCCGCCGCGTTTGCGCGAGATTGAGCGCGACGCTCAAGCCCGCCAGACCACTACCGACAATCGCCACATCGAATTCCATTACCGACCATCTCCCTCTTTCGTTTTGCGATGATGGCGCACAAATCGTGCGCCGCGGAAACGACAAAGGATACGCGTCGTAACGACCGAACGAAAGTCGGCCGAACGGAATAGGACGGTTTGCGAGGACGCAGTGAAAGCGGCTGGCCGTGGCGAGCGATGCTGCCTCAGCTACGGACGGGGAGCGTTACGCGGTCAATGCGGATTTTGCCCGCACAAAAGCAAAAGCCCCGCACGAATGCGGGGCTTTCTTGCACATTTGCCTTCGTCAGGCAGAGGAGCCTCGATCTTATTTGATCTTGGTTTCCTTGTAGTCAACATGCTTGCGGATGACCGGATCAAATTTCTTGATCAGCATCTTTTCCGGCATGTTGCGTTTGTTCTTCGTGGTCGTGTAGAAGTGACCCGTGCCTGCGGTCGATTCCAGCTTGATCTTGTCGCGTGCGCCCTTTGCCATGATTTACTCCTTAGGCTTCACCGCGTGCGCGCAGGTCTGCGAGCACAGCGTCGATACCGTTCTTGTCGATCAGGCGCAGGCCGGCATTCGAAATGCGCAGACGCACCCAACGGTTTTCGCTTTCCACCCAGATACGGCGGCTTTGCAGGTTCGGCAGGAACCGGCGCTTGGTCTTGTTGTTCGCGTGGGAAACGTTGTTGCCGCTCATCGGCGCTTTCCCAGTTACTTGGCATACGCGTGCCATGAGAGCACTCCTAATACGCTAATTCTGAGTTCGAACGCCGTGAAAGTTTCCCGAAAAGAGCCGCGCTGAAGTTGAGCCGAAGGACTCGCTACTGCAGCCGCCTGACCTTTGCGGAACGCCTTGATGGCTTCGGAACAGGGGGTTGGAAATAGGCAAACCGGAATTCTAGCAGAAAAAAAGCCGCAAAATCAAACCTTATTTGCGATGCCCGACACGGCGCCATGCGTCGGCGCACCGGGCCAGCCGGCGCGGGCGAACGAGTAGACGCTGTCCGCGCCGATGACCAGATGATCGACCAGTTGCACGTCGATCAGCGCGAGCGCATCGCGCAGCGTGTGCGTCAGGCGGCAGTCGCTCGCACTCGGCTGCACGGCGCCGGACGGGTGATTATGCGCGACGATGAGGCTCGCCGCATTGGCGTTCAGCGCCCGCCGCACGATCTCGCGCGGATACACGGCCATGCGCGTGAGCGAACCGTGCGCGCTTTCCTCGCAGTCGATCAGCCGATGCCGGGCGTCGAGAAAAAGCGACACGAATACTTCCTGCGGCCTCCCGCCGATCAGCAGGCGCAGGTAGTTCTCGACCGTTTCGGGCGAATTCATCAGCTCGCGCTTGCGCATCTTGTCGACCAGCGAGCGGCGCGCCATTTCCATGATCGCGAGCAATTGCGCCTTTTTTGCCGGTCCGATGCCGCGGATGCCGTCGAAATCCGTGTAGGTCGCGTCTAGCATCGCGCGCAGCGAGCCGAAGCGCCCGAGCAGCTGGCTCGCGACGCTGAACACGTCGTGGCCAGGCAGTCCCGAGCCGAGCACGAGCGCGATCATCTCGGTATCGGACAGTACGGTGGCGCCCTGCTTGATGAGCCGCTCGCGCGGCATGTCGTGCTTATGCCATTTGCCGCGCAAAAGCCGCGACCGGGCGCGCTTGCGCGGCGTTGCGCCCCCGGGGGCCGCGGCTGCGCGGGTTCGCGGCGCGGGCAGGGCCGTTGCCTCAGGTGTTTCGTCGATTGTGCTCGCGAAATCGGTCATATATACAGTGTCCTCCGCTTCGGATTGACGGCGCCCACGGTGCGACGGCGCCGCTGGGGCCGAGCCGCTTCGCGCGCGACGGACTCAAGCCGGCGCTCGCTAGGTGGCTTACAATAGGCGCTTTGCGCACGGCACCCGACGGTTTGCCACACGCGTCGACTGCGCCCGCGGCGCACGCGTGCAGCGCGCTTCGACTGAGCGAGCATTGCATGAGCATCATCGACATTTCCGAAGTGAAACCCGGTTCACACGTCACGCTGCATTACCGGCTTTCCCTTGCCGATGGCGCCGAAGTCATCAACACGTTTAACGACAAGCCGGCCACGCTGCTGCTCGGCGCCGGTCAACTGGCGCCGCCGCTGGAAGATATTTTGCTAGGTTTGAAGGTGGGCCACCATTCGACCTTTCAGCTAACGCCGGGCCAGGCGTTCGGTCCGCGCAATCCGGAACTGATCCAGCGCGTGTCTCTCGCTACACTGCGGGAGAACAGCATGATCGGCGAGGATTTTTCGCCGGGTGATCTGATCGAATTCAATGCGCCGGGCGGCGGGCGCTATGCTGGCGTGCTCAAGGAAGTCGGCGAGACGTCGGCCCTGTTCGATTTCAATCACCCGCTTGCCGGCCAGGCGCTGGCGTTCGAAGTGAAAATCATCGGGATTCTGTAAACATGAGCATCACGGATACGACTCTTGCCGAAGCCGAGATCCTGCTGGCCCAGCCACGCGGATTCTGTGCCGGCGTCGACCGGGCGATCGAGATCGTCGAGCGGGCCATCAAGCTGTATGGCTCGCCGATCTACGTGCGTCACGAAATCGTCCATAACGCCTATGTGGTCGAAGATCTGCGCAAGAAGGGAGCGATCTTCATCGAGAGCCTGGACGAAGTGCCGGCCGGCAACACGGTGATCTTCAGCGCGCACGGCGTGTCGAAGGCCGTGCGCTCGGAGGCGGAGTCGCGCGGACTGCGGGTGTACGACGCCACCTGTCCGCTCGTGACCAAGGTGCATATCGAAGTCGCGAAGATGCGCCAGGACGGCTTCGACATCGTGATGATCGGCCACAAGGGCCACCCGGAAGTCGAGGGCACGATGGGCCAGGCGGCCGAGGGCATGCATCTCGTCGAAGATATCGAAGACGTGCAGGCGTTGCAGCTCGCCGATCCCGAGCGGATCGCGTTCGTCACGCAAACCACGCTGTCGGTCGACGACGCGGCGGAGATCATCGGTGCGCTGAAGGCCAAGTATCCGTCCATCCGTGAGCCGAAGAAGCAGGACATCTGCTACGCCACGCAGAATCGCCAGGACGCCGTGAAGTTCATGGCGCCGCAGTGCGACGTCGTGATCGTGGTCGGCAGCCCGAACAGTTCGAACTCGAACCGCCTGCGCGAGCTGGCCGAAAAGCTTGGCGTGCCGGCTTATATGGTCGATTCGCCCGATCAGATCGATCCGGTCTGGGTCGAGGGCAAGCGCCGCATCGGCGTGACGGCCGGCGCATCGGCCCCCGAGGTGCTGGCGCAAGCCGTCATTGCGCGCTTGCGCGAACTGGGCGTGCGCAACGTGCGCGCGCTCGAGGGCATCGAAGAGAACATCGCGTTCCCGCTGCCGCGCGGGCTCGGTCTGCCGACCTGACAGCCGGCTCGATACCCGGCTCGACACCGGTTGGTTATCCGCGTCGAAAAAAAGCGCACCCAAGGGTGCGCTTTTTTTATGGCCGCATCGCCGGCGAGTCTTTCAGAAAAGGTGCCAAATCGGAAGAATGGGTCCATTTCCGTGGGTTTGCGCACAAATTATTTTGATTCGTGATCCGGTGTTTTATTGATTTCCGGAGCATGCGCCCCCGTTTAGACTGGCGCAAATCATGCCCCCCGTTTCACCGCGCACCCGATTAGTGCGTTCTACCTAATGAGCGCCAAAAGCTTATCCGTGCCGCGAATCCCGCCGCATCTGGCATTCAGGCCGAACCGGCTACAACACTTGATGCCAAAGGGCTCGACGGCGGTGCAACTGATGCACGAAAAAAGATCGCAACCAGGTTGCTCCCTTAAGTGCATTTTGTTCTCAAAATACGGTTGCAATGCAGGAAAACCCCACCGGTTCAACAATATTGCCAGCCATAAAATTGGAGTTACAATGCGCGCGTTCTCAAGGCCTTGAGGTCCTGAACAGTGGATTTTGCAAGGCGCAGGAGACCTACTTGATGCGAGTCAAATTTGCTTACGCCGTGTCTATCGCGGCCGCGGTTGCGATGCTGACCGCGTGCGGCAAGAAACAGGATGGCGAAGCGGGGGCGGGCGCATCGGCGGCTTCGGCTGCGGCGGTGGCGGTGGCTGCCGCGAGCGAAGCGACTATCGTGAAGATCGGTCATGCCGCGCCCTTGACGGGCGGCATCGCGCATCTGGGCAAGGACAATGAAAATGGGGCGCGCCTCGCGGTCGAGGAAATCAATGCGCAGGGTCTGACGATCGACGGTCAGAAGATCCAGCTGCAACTCGACGCGCAGGACGACGCGGCGGACCCGAAAACGGGCACCGCCGTCGCGCAGAAGCTGGTGGACGATCACGTGGTCGCGGTGGTCGGGCATCTGAACTCGGGGGTATCGATTCCAGCGTCGAAGATCTATAGCGACGCGAGCATCGTGCAGATCTCGCCGTCGTCGACCAATCCGGCGTACACGCAACAGGGGTTCAAGACCACCTATCGCGTGGTCGCCACCGACGCGCAGCAGGGGCCGGCGCTCGCCAATTACGCCACGAAGGCGCTGGGCGCCAGACGCATCGCGGTAGTGGACGATGCGACCGCCTACGGCAAGGGTCTCGCGGACGAATTCGCGAAGGCGGCCGAAGCGGCCGGAGCGAAGATCGTCGCGCGGGAGGCGACGAACGACAAGGCCACGGATTTCCGGGCCATCCTCACGAAGATCAAGAGTGTTCGGCCGGACGCCATCATGTTCGGCGGCATGGACGCGACGGGCGGGCCGTTTGTGAAGCAGGCGGCCGCGCTCGGTATCAGGGCAAAAATCCTTGGCGGCGACGGTGTGTGTACCGACAAGGTAGGTGAGCTGGCGGGAACCGCCGTGCAAAACCTGGTCTGCTCGGAGGCGGGACTCGCGCTTTCGAAGATGGACAAGGGAGCGGACTTCGAAAAGAAGTACGAGGAGCGCTTCCACACACCGGTGCAGATTTACGCGCCGTTCACGTATGACGCTGTGTACGTGATCGTCGATGCAATGAAGCGTGCTAATTCGATCGAGGCGCCCAAGGTGCTGGCCGCGATGCCTTCGACCGATTACAACGGGGTAATCGGCCACATCGCGTTCGACGACAAGGGTGATTTGAAAGAAGGCGCCATTACGCTTTACGACTTCAAGGACGGCAAGAAAGCGGTTCTCGACGTCGTCAAGATGTGATGACGGGAAGTATGGCCTGACGGCACCGAACCCATCCAACGGTGCCGTTTTTGCATCCGCCCAAGGCGAGCCCGCGACCGCATCCCGGCCGCACGGCAAACCGGCAGCGGATAACCCTTACCGGTCTTTTATATCAGTACCCGCAGTGCGGTTGAGATTCCGTGACGCATCATCGCCCACCGGCAGATGAAAAACGCGAATCCAGCCGCACGGGCTAAGGAGCATTAAATGGATATCTTCATCCAGCAGATCCTCAATGGACTGGTGCTTGGCAGTGTCTATGCCATCATCGCACTGGGCTATACGATGGTTTACGGCATTCTGGGCATCATCAACTTCGCTCACGGCGACGTCTTGATGGTAGGCGCGATGGTCGCGCTCTCCGCCATAGGCGTGCTGCAGAATCACTTCCCCGGCCTCGGCAACGTGCCGACGCTCATCATCGCGTTGATCATCGCGGCGGCGGTCTGCGCCGTGGTCGGCTACACGATCGAGCGCGTGGCCTACCGGCCGTTGCGGCGCGCGCCGCGTCTCGCGCCGCTGATCACCGCGATCGGCGTGTCGATCCTCCTGCAGACGCTCGCGATGATGATCTGGTCGCGCAACCCGCTGCCGTTCCCGCAGCTGCTGCCCACCGATCCGATCAACGTGATCAAGGCCACCGACACGACGCCCGGCGCCGTGATCTCGATGACCGAAATCGTCATCATCGTGGTGGCGTTCCTCGTGATGGGCGGCCTGCTGCTGCTCGTGCACAAGACCAAGCTCGGCCGCGCGATGCGCGCGATCGCCGAGAACCCGGGCGTCGCGAGCCTGATGGGCGTGAACCCGAACTTCGTGATTTCGGCCACCTTCATGATCGGCTCGGCGTTGGCGGCTCTCGCCGGCGTGATGATCGCGTCCGAATACGGCAATGCACACTTCTACATGGGCTTCATCCCCGGCCTGAAGGCCTTTACCGCGGCGGTGCTCGGCGGGATCGGCAATCTCGGCGGCGCGATGGTCGGCGGCGTGCTGCTCGGTCTGATCGAGCAACTGGGCGCCGGCTATATCGGCAATCTCACGGGCGGCGTGTTCGGCAGCAACTACCAGGACGTGTTCGCGTTCATCGTGCTGATCGTCGTGCTGGTGTTCCGTCCGTCGGGCCTGCTCGGCGAACGCGTTGCGGATCGCGCCTGATCCCGGGCCATAAGGAGTAAACGAACATGACCTCAATTCAACCGATCGAGCCGTCGACGACGCTGATCCCCGAAAAGAACCTGACGAAGACGCTGGCGATCGGCGTCGTCACGGCCATCCTCGTGATCGCGGCACCGATGATTATCGGCGCGGCGGGCGGCAACTACTGGGTCCGCGTGCTCGACTTCGCGATGCTGTACGTGATGCTCGCGCTCGGCCTCAACGTGGTGGTCGGCTTCGCCGGCCTGCTGGACCTCGGCTACATCGCGTTCTACGCGATCGGCGCCTACACGGCCGCGCTGCTGAGCTCGCCGCACCTCTCCACGCAATTCGACTGGATCGCACATCTGGCGCCGAACGGCATTCACATGCCGATCTGGATCATCGTGCCGATCGCGATGGCGCTCGCTGCCGTGTTCGGGATTCTGCTCGGCGCACCGACGCTGCGTCTGCGTGGCGACTACCTCGCGATCGTGACCCTCGGCTTCGGGGAAATCGTGCGGATCTTCATGAACAACCTCGACCGTCCGGTGAACATCACCAACGGCCCGAAGGGGATCACCGGCATCGATCCGGTGCAGGTCGGCGGCTTCAGTCTCTCGCAGTCGCATTCGCTGTTCGGCGTGCAGTTCCCGTCCGTGTATCTGTACTACTACCTGTTCGTGCTGTGCGCGCTGTTCGTGATCTGGGTCTGTACGCGTTTGCAGCATTCGCGTATCGGCCGTGCATGGGCCGCGATCCGCGAAGACGAAATCGCCGCCAAGGCAATGGGCATCAACACCCGCAACGTGAAGCTGCTCGCGTTCGCGATGGGCGCATCGTTCGGCGGCCTGTCGGGCGCGATGTTCGGTGCGTTCCAGGGCTTCGTGTCGCCGGAATCGTTCACGTTCTGGGAATCGGTCGTGGTGCTCGCCTGCGTGGTGCTCGGCGGCATGGGCCATATTCCCGGCGTGATTCTCGGCGCGGTGCTGCTCGCGGTGTTCCCCGAGTTCCTGCGCTCGACGATGGGCCCGCTGCAGAACATGATCTTCGGCCATGAAATCGTCGATACCGAAGTGATCCGTCAGTTGCTGTACGGTCTCGCGATGGTCGTCATCATGCTGTATCGCTCGGAAGGCCTGTGGCCCGCGCCGAAACACGAAGACAGGATTGCGAAGCTGGCGAAGCGCAACGGCAAGAAGCCGGTGCGCGTATAAGGCCGCGGTGGAGAAAAAGACATGAGCGATAACGTAAGCAACAACGCGCCGATCCGTCTGTCGGTGAAGGGCGTCAACAAGCGCTTCGGCGGCCTGCAGGCGCTTTCCGAGGTCGGCCTGCAGATTCGCGCGGGCGAGATCTACGGGCTGATCGGCCCGAACGGCGCCGGCAAGACGACTTTCTTCAACGTGATCACGGGCCTCTACACGCCGGATTCGGGCGAGTTCAAGCTCGACGGCGAAGCGTACACGCCGACCGCGGTTTATCAGGTCGCGAAGGCGGGCATCGCGCGCACGTTCCAGAACATCCGTCTGTTCGGCGGCATGACCGCGCTCGAGAACGTGATGGTCGGCCGTCATGTGCGCACCAAACACGGCCTGCTCGGCGCAGTGTTCCAGACGCCGGGCGAGCGCAAGGAAGAGCGCGAGATCAAGGAGCGCGCGATCGAACTGCTCGACTATGTCGGCATTGCGCAGTACGCGGACTACACCTCGCGCAATCTGTCGTACGGCCACCAGCGCCGCCTCGAAATCGCGCGCGCGCTGGCGACCGATCCGAAGCTGCTCGCGCTCGACGAACCGGCGGCCGGCATGAACGCGACCGAAAAGGTCGAACTCACGAAGCTGCTCGACAAGATTCGCGCGGACGGCCGGACGATCCTGCTGATCGAGCACGACGTGAAGCTCGTGATGGGTCTGTGCAACCAGATGACGGTGCTCGACTACGGCAAGGTAATCGCACAAGGTCTGCCGCAGGACGTGCAGAAGGATGCGAAGGTGATCGAAGCTTATCTGGGTGCGGGAGTCCACTGATGTCCACGACGCAAGCAATGTTGAAAATCAAGGGCCTGCAGGTCAACTACGGCGGCATCCAGGCGGTCAAGGGCATCGACCTCGAAGTCGGGCAGGGCGAACTCGTCACGCTGATCGGTGCGAACGGCGCGGGCAAGACCACGACGATGAAGGCGATCACGGGTCTGAAGGCGTACGCGGCCGGCGACATCGAGTACATGGGCCAGTCGATCAAGGGCCTGCCCGCGCACGAACTGCTCAAGCGCGGCCTCGCGATGGTGCCGGAAGGGCGCGGCATCTTCGCGCGCATGTCGATCGTCGAGAACATGCAGATGGGCGCTTACCTGCGCAACGACGCCGACGGCATCAAGTCCGACGTCGAGCGCATGTTCGGCTTCTTCCCGCGTCTGAAGGAGCGCGCCTCGCAATACGCGGGCACGCTGTCGGGCGGCGAGCAGCAGATGCTGGCGATGGCGCGCGCGATCATCTCGCGGCCGAAGCTGTTGCTGCTCGACGAACCGTCGATGGGACTGTCGCCGATCATGGTCGAGAAGATCTTCGAAGTGGTGCGCTCGATTTCGGCCGAAGGCATGACCGTGCTGCTGGTCGAACAGAACGCGCGTCTCGCGTTGCAGGCCGCGAATCGCGGCTATGTGATGGACTCGGGGCTGGTCACGATGTCGGGCGACGCGAAGCAGATGCTCGACGATCCGAAGGTTCGCGCGGCTTACCTCGGCGAATAAGCGGGTAAAGACGCCGGGTTCCACAACCCGGCGGCGTCGCCGATTACGGCGATAAAGAAAAGGCCGCATGCGTTGTCGATCGCATGCGGCCTTTTTCGTTCAGGCGCGAAGAGGACGCCGCGCCCGGCGCGACACGTTCAACCGGCCGGCGCCGCGTCCGCGAATTTGCCGAGCCGCTTGCCCAGGCTGATTACCGCATCGGCGCGATAACCGAGCGCGTCGTAAAAGGCGCGCACCTCGGCTTTCGCCGACAGCACCTGCAGATTCAGCTTCGGACAACCGAGCTTCGTCAACGCGCTTTCGACGTGTGCGACGAGCCGCGTGCCGATGCCGTGACGTCGCAGCGATGCGTCGACCGCGAGCGAATACAGCCAGCCGCGGTGTCCGTCATAACCGCCCATCACGGTGCCGACGATGCGCGCATCGAGCACCGCGACGAAGAACAGTTCCGGCTGCGTCGCGAGCTTGTTCTCGATCGACAGATACGGATTGCGCTGCGGCCTCGTCACGTCCCGGTACTCGGGAAACGCGTCCTGCCACAGCGCGACGACCGCCTCGGTATCGCTCGCGTCGAAGCAGCGGATCGACAGTGTCGTGTGCGTCGTCATCGGTGCGGTTCGCGTGGATTACAGCGAGTCGAGAACCGAGCGCAGCATCGCCAGCATCTGGTCGATCTCCTCGGTCGTCACGTTCAGTGCCGGCATGAAGCGCAGCAGGTTCGGACGCGCCGCGTTGAGCAGCACGCCGTCGGGCTGCATCTCGCGCGCCTTCTCGACGATCTGGTTGCCGATGTCCTTGCCGAGCAGCAGCGCGCGCAGCAGACCCTCGCCGCGCTCGCCGAGGAAGCCGCGCTCTTCGGACAGTTCGAGCAGCTTCGTGCGCAGATATTCGCCGCGCGCGCGCACGCCTTCGAGGAAGCCCGGCGCCGTCAGTTGCGAGATCACCGAGTAGCCGACCGCGGTCATCAGCGGATTGCCGTTGTAGGTGCCGCCCTGGTCGCCTGCTTCGAACACGGCGACGTCCGCCTTCGAGAGCAGCGCCGCGAGCGGCACGCCGCCGCCGATGCCCTTGCCGAGCGTCATGATGTCCGGCTCGACGCCCGACAGTTGATGCGCGAACAGCGTGCCCGCGCGGCCGCAGCCGCTTTGCACTTCATCGACGATCAGCAGCAGGTTGTGCTTTTTCGTCAGCTCGCGCAGTTGCTGCATGAATTCGCGCGTGGCCGGAATCACGCCGCCTTCGCCTTGAATCGGCTCGAGCATCACGGCGACGGTCTTCGCGTTGATGAGCTTTTCCACCGAGGCGATGTCGTTGAGGTCCGCCTTCGGGAAGCCCGGCACCTGCGGGGCGTAGATCGTGTCCCAGCCCGGCTTGCCGCTTGCCGACATCGTCGCGATGGTGCGGCCGTGGAAGCCGTGATCGAACGTGATGATCTCGAACGCGCCGTCCTTGTGCTTCTTGCCCCACTTGCGCGCGAGCTTGATCGCGCCTTCGTTCGCCTCGGCGCCGCTGTTCGCGAAGAACACCTTGTCGAAGCAGCTGTGTTGCGTGAGCAGAGCCGCGAGCTTCGCCATCGGCTCGTTGTAGAACGCCGGCGACGGGTTGATCAGCAGTTTGGCCTGGTGGTTCAGCGCTTCGATCATGCCGTCGTTGCAGTGGCCGAGACAGTTGACCGCCCAGCCCTGAATGAAATCCAGATAGCGCTTGCCGTTGTTGTCGTAAATCCACGAGCCCTTGCCGTGCGTGAACACGACGTCGGGCCGGTTCGTGATGTACATCAGCGAATCGATCGGGTACTCATTGAAATTCATAACGGCAGGCTCCAGGCAAAGGGTAAAAAAGCACGGTGAATCGATATGACGGGTTGGCCAGGGCAAAAACGCGACCGGAAAAACAGAAAAGCCACGGCATGCCGTGGCTTTCATGATTCGAACTGCTTGCGCCCAGTGTCGTGTGCGGCGCGAATCCGTGACGAAGCCAGCGGCGTCCCTAAGGAAGCGGCGAGCGGCGACGTCGGAGTTCGGACTGGATGCGGTTCATGCGCGAAAGAATACGATAAGAAAAGCGCCGGTGTAAACCATGAATTTGCATGACATCGCAACGAGGCGGATTTTTGAGCCTCTGCCTTGATGCTGACATGTTCGGCGCGCCGGGTTCATGTTGAACCCGCGTTGAACCCGCGTTGAACCCGCGCTGCGCCGCGCGGACTCAACGCGCCATGAACACGCCGTGCGCCGGATCAGACCGCGTTTGCGAGATCGGCCGCGCTCGTGAACGAGTCCGCGTAGAACTCGTCTTCCGGCAACTGGTGATGCTGCGTGAAATCGCGCTGCGCCGATTCGACCATCACCGGCGCGCCGCACGCATACACCTGGTAGGCCGACAGATCGGGCAGGTCTTCAATGACCGCGCGATGCACGAAGCCGGTACGGCCCGTCCACGCGTCGCTTGCATCGGGCTCGGAGAGCACCGGCACGAACCTGAAGTTCGGAATTTCGCGCGCCCATTGCTCGGCAAGTTCGAGCAGATACAGGTCTTTCTTGCGGCGCGCGCCCCAGTAGAGCGTCATCGGGCGCGCGATGTTCTTGAACACCGCGTGTTCGACGATCGCCTTCAGCGGCGCAAAGCCGGTGCCCGACGCGAGCAGCACGATCGGCTTGTCCGAATCCTCGCGCAGGAAGAACGTGCCGAGCGGCGCTTCGAAGCGCAGGATGTCGCGCTCCTTCATCGTGCCGAACACGTGATCGGTGAACGCACCGCCCGGCATGTGGCGGATGTGCAGTTCGATCGGGCCTTCGGCGTGCGGCGCATTCGCCATCGAATAGCTGCGGCGCTTGCCGTCCTTCAGGATGAATTCGAGGTACTGGCCGGCCAGATATTGCAGACGTTCGTTGGCGGGCAGTTGCAGCTTCACGACGACCACGTCGTCGGCGCGGCGCTCGATCGCGTTCACGCGGCACGGCAGCTTCTTGACCTGCACGTCGCCGACGCCGGCGACTTCGCGGATGTCGACTTCGAGATCGGAGCAGGCGGTCGCGCAGCACAGCAGCGCCATGCCGCGCGTCTTTTCGTCGTTCGACAACGCCGACGACGAATGCGCGCGCTGCTCGACCTCGCCGCTCACCACGGTGCCCTTGCACGAACCGCACGCGCCGTTCTTGCAGCCGTACGGCAGGCCGATACCTTGACGCAGGGCGGCGGAGAGCACCGGCTCGTCCTGTTCTACCTGAAACTGCCGGCCGCTTTGCCGGAGCGTGACGTTAAATGCCATAGCGTTGTTCGAATCGAAAAATCGGAATCGTTAGCGGACCCGCGCGCATTGACCGCGCGGTACCTGTTGTGTGTGACGGCTACAATGCGTCCACCATGAAAGCGACACGAAATTTCCGCCGCCCGCGCGTGCTGATCGTAGGATGCGGCGACGTCGGCCTGCGCTGCGTGCCCTTGCTGCAACCGCGCGCGCGGGTCTTCGCCTTGACGAGCCATGCCGCGCGTTGCGCCGAACTGCGCGCCGCGGGCGCGACGCCGCTCGTCGGCGATCTCGACGAGCGCCGCAGCCTCAAACGGCTCGCGGGTCTCGCGCCGACCGTGCTGCATCTCGCGCCGCCACAGAAGTCCGGTGACGACGACCGCCGCACTCGCGCACTGCTGGCGACGCTCGGCAGCGCGGGTCAGGTGCGCCGCGCGGGCGCTGGCATGCGCGCTTGTACGTGGATTCCCGCCGTCGCGCCGATCGCGCGCATGCGCCGCGCGCGCGCTTCATTTCTGGACGCTGAAGCAGCCGGTATTGTACCCGACAGGGTGCGCCGGGCCGCTGCTTCGCGCGGTGCGCCGCGCATCGTCTACGCGAGCACGACGGGCGTCTACGGCGACTGCGGCGGCGCGTGGATCGACGAAACGCGTGCCGTCAGGCCGGCCAATGCGCGCGCGAAACGTCGCGTGTCGGCCGAGCGGCAGTTGCGGCGCGCGACCGCGCGCGGCGCCGTGACGGCAAGCATTGCGCGGATTCCCGGCATCTATGCGCGCAACCGGCTGCCGCTCGCGCGGCTCGAGAAGGGCACGCCGGCGCTCAACGCGGCCGACGACGTCTACACGAATCACATTCACGCCGACGATCTCGCCGCGATCCTCGTGCGCCTCGCGACGCACGGCAAACCCGCGCGCGTGATCCATGCATCCGACGATTCGTCGCTGAAGATGGGCGAGTACTTCGATTTCGTCGCCGACACGTTCGGGCTCGCGCGCGCGCCGCGCATCACGCGCGCGCAGGCCGAGCGGCAGATCGATCCGAGCCTGCTGTCCTTCATGCGCGAATCGAGGCGGCTCGTGAACCGGCGTCTCAAGGACGAGCTGCGCGTGCGCTTGCGTTATCCGAGCGTCGAGGATTTTTTGCGGGACGCGGCGAAGGGCGCGTAGGGGCAGGGTGCGAGATATCGCTGCCCTCGCGAAAACACTGACCCGTCGCGTTGCATCGGGCGCTTGCCCGCGTGCAACGACCCTCCGCGTCACCCGCGCGGTCCGCTCGCTTCAGGTCAGCGTCGGCAGTACTTCCAGCAGCAGGAAGCACAGCATTCCGCCGATCAGGGCGCCGATCAGGCCCGGATGATACGTATGCCGCCGTCGCATGATGACCATCAAGCCGCCGATCAGCAGCAGCGCAAAGCAGATAAAGGCAATCATCGCCTGCGAGATCGCGTTCGTGCTGTCGATATGCATGGCGCCCCTCCTTGAAAATCTTTGTAGTCGTTTGTTTAAACGAGTATAGGGCGGCATGAAAGGAACGGCATGCTGCGGCGCAGCGCCGTCTGTGCGGTGCACCACGATGTACCACGATGTGCGCGGGCTTTTTTCCCGGCGCATCAAAGGCTTATGGGGACAGTGTCGGCGCGATCGTGGCGCAGCCGTGGTTTACCCGCTCCGTAAAGAACCGAGGTCGGCTTCGTCGAGCCATTGCCACGCGCCGGGCGCGAGCGTCGCGGGCAGCACGAGTCCGCCGATCCGCTCGCGATGCAGCGCTTCGCAGCGGTTGCCCGATGCCGCGATCATCCGCTTGACCTGGTGGTACTTGCCTTCGAGCACCGTGAGTGCGAGCGTGTGCGGATCGCGTGCTTGCGCGTCGAGCGCGGCGCTCGGTTTCGTTTCGCCGTGCAGCAGCACGCCGTCGCGCAACGCGCCCAGTTGCGCGTCGTCGAGCGGATGGCGCGTGGTCGCGACATAGAGCTTCGGCACCTTGCGTTTCGGCGACGTGAACTGATGCACGAACTTGCCGTCGTCGGAGAGCAGCAGCAGGCCCGTGGTGTCCTGATCGAGGCGGCCCACGCACTGCACGCCGCGCTCGGCGAATGGCGGCGGCAGCAGGCTGAACACGCTCGGATGATGCTGCGGATCGCGCGAGCATTCGTAGCCGGCCGGCTTGTTCAGCAGCAGATACGCGTGCTCGCGATACGGCCATTCGACACCGTCGACGTTAAAGCGCAACGTGCCGTCGGCGACCGGGAAGTCGGCGTCGGCATCGGTGCATACGGTGCCGTCGATGCTCACGCGCGCGTCGCCGATCAGGGCGCGGCATTGTCGGCGCGAACCGAAACCTTGAGTGAAGAGGATGCTTTCGAGATTCATGGCGAGCGAAGAATAACACCGCAAGAAGCGGAGCGCGGCGCGACGGCCGGGCGGCGACGATGAACGTCTCGTCATGAACTCCGGAGTTGGCCGATGCCCGCCACGTCTTCATCGTCTTCGTTTGCCGCGGCGAGCCGCTTGCCCGCCGCATTCCAGCGTCTCGCCTGGTCGAATCTGTGCGCGCAGTCGGCCGAGCAGATCAGTCTCGCCGCCGCGCCGCTCGTCGCGGTGTTCGCGCTGGGCGCCAGCGCGCGCGATACCGGTCTGTTGCAAACCGCGCAGACGCTGCCGTTCCTGCTGCTGTCGATTCCGCTCGGCGTCTGGGCCGACCGCCGTTCGCGCCGCGTGCTGATGACGCTTGCCGAAAGCGTGCGCGTGCTCGCGATGCTCTGCGTGCTGCTGCTCGTTCTCACGCATGCGTTGAACCTGCCGCTGCTGGCCGCGCTCGGCTTCGTCGCCGCGACCGGCACCGTGGCCTACAACGTCGCGGCGCCGTCGCTGGTACCGTCGATCGTGCCGCGCGCCGCCTACGCGAATGCCAACGGCCGGCTCGAACTCGCGCGCAGTGTCGCGTATTCGGCGGGGCCGGCGCTCGGCGGCTTGCTGGTCGGCTGGATCGGCGCGGGCTGGGCCTACGGCGGCGCGGCCGCATTGTCGGCGCTGGCCGTCGCGTTGCTCGCGGGACTGCGCGAACCGCCGCACGACACCGTGCCGCCGCGTCGCTTCATGCTGGAACTGCGCGACGGCACGCGCTTCGTGCTGCGCGATGCCTTGCTGTTGCCGATGCTGCTGACGGCCGTGTTCTTCAACCTCGGCTTCTTTATCCTGCAAGCGGTGTATGTGCCGTATGCGGTGCATCGGCTCGGGCTCGGCGCCTCGATGGTCGGCGTGACGCTCGGCGCGTATGGCGTCGGCATGGTGTGCGGTGCGCTCGCCGCGCCCTCGATCGCGCGGCGTCTCGCGTTCGGCCGCCTGCTCGTCATCGGTCCGTCGTGCGGTTTGCTCGCTTCGCTCGTGATGGTCGCGACGCTCGTCGCGCCATCGTTCTGGCTCGCGCTCGCGAGCTTCTTTCTGCTTGGCGCGGGACCGATCCTGTGGGTCGTCGCTTCGACGACGCTGCGTCAGGCCATCACGCCCGAGCGCATGATGGGCCGCGTCTCGGCGCTCATCAGCACCGCAACCTATGGCGCGCGGCCGGTGGGCGCGCTGTTCGGCGCGGCGCTCAGCGCCCGTTGGAGCATCGACGCATGCCTCGTCGCGGCCGCGCTCGCGTTTCTCGTGCAGGCGCTGATTATTGTCGTGTCGCCCGCGGCGCGCCTTGCTGAAATTCCCGAGCAGGCGGACCCAGCGGCTGTGTTACCGTCGACGCGCATGGCAAGGTGACGTTGCCGTTCGATCCCGTGAGCGTGTAGCACGCTTGCCTGTCCCGGCGAGGCTCATCGTCGGGCGCAGGCAAGCACAGAGGGCCGGTGCTGTCACGCCGGGCTTCCGCATGACAAGGGAGGGTTCCGTGCCGACGCTGCGCCGATGCGGACCGTTGCCGGCAGCGTCTACTGCTGACGGCTCAACTCGCGCGCCGCGTGGTCGATCGCTTCCGCCACCGCACCCGCGTGCGACACCGGCGCCAGATGGCTCGACGCGACCGGCACGACCTTCGCGCCGATGCGCTCGGCGAGCGCTTTCTGCAACGCGGGCGAGACCGCCCGGTCCTTCGTCGTCAGCACGTACCACGACGGTTTATCTTTCCAGCCGACCTGATCGACCGCTTCGTCGAACGCCTGCGCGGCGATCGGCACCTGCGCGGCCGCGAGCACGCGTGTGACGTTCTCGGGCACGTCGGCGGCGAGGTCGGCGCGATAGCGCGCGCGATCGACCCACAGGAAGCCGTTCGCATCCTTGCTGATGCTCTGGCTGGCGGGCATCGGCGTGCCTTGCTTCATCACGTCCATCGCCGATTCGTGCAGTTCCGGCGCGATCGCCGCGATGTACACGAGCCCCGCGACGTTCGGCGCATTCGCCGCGACCTCGGTGATGACGACGCCGCCCCACGAATGCCCGACGAGCAGCACCGGACCGTGCTCGCGCGCGAGCACGCGGCGGGTCGCGGCGACGTCGTCGGCGAGCGAGGTGAGCGGGTTCTGCACCGACGTCACGTGATAGCCCTTCTGCTGCAGCTTCGCGACGACGCCGTTCCAGCTCGAACCGTCGACGAACGCGCCATGCACGAGCACGATGTTGCGCACCGGGCCGGCGAGCGGCGCGGCGGCGGGCTGGTCTTTTGCAGGGGCAGGGGCAGGGGCAGCGGGAGCGGGAGCGGCGGCGGGCGCCGGCGGGGCCGTCGCCACCGGAGCCGCTGGCGCGGCCTGGTCTGCGGGCTCGTTCCCGGACGGCGATCCGGCCGAGGGCTGTGGCTGTTCCGCCGATGCGGCGTCGGGCGCCGTTTGCGCGAGCGCGCTTACGTTCGCGAAGCAGAGAGACAGAACGGCGGCGCAAAGCAGGCGTTTGGGCAACATGCTGAATCTCCGCGGGCTGAGAGTTCGACTCCGGCAACATACCGAAGCCCTATCGCGGCGACAATCACAATCCTCGCGCTTAGGTGCGGTGCTGAACCAACGCGGGTTGCCACGAATGTCTGAGGAATATCGGCCAAGGTAACATTACCGGTTTTGCCGGGCCAAGCCGTCACCGCAACCACAGCTGGCCGGGCAATGGGCCCCGATACAGGGGACCGGAGACAGCGGTCCGGACACAACGGTTTCCACACGGCAAGGCGCAATGAATAGTACACAACAGCAGGAAGGCCTGAAGCGCGGGCTCAAGAATCGCCACATCCAGTTGATCGCGCTGGGCGGCGCGATCGGCACGGGTCTCTTTCTCGGCTCGGCGAGCGTATTGCAGGCGGCCGGTCCGTCGATGATTCTCGGCTACGCGATCGGCGGCGTGATCGCCTTCATGATGATGCGCCAGCTCGGCGAGATGGTCGCGCAGGAGCCGGTGGCCGGCTCGTTCAGCCACTTTGCCTACAAATACTGGGGCGACTTTCCGGGCTTCCTGTCGGGCTGGAACTACTGGGTGCTCTACGTGCTCGTGAGCATGGCCGAGCTGACCGCGGTGGGCACCTACGTGCATTACTGGTGGCCGGGCGTGCCGTCGTGGGTGTCGGCGCTGGTGTGCTTCGCGATCGTCAACGCGATCAATCTCGCCAACGTGAAGGCATACGGCGAAACCGAGTTCTGGTTCGCGATCATCAAGGTCGCGGCGGTGATCGGCATGATCGTGTTCGGCGGCTATCTGCTCGCGAGCGGTCACGGCGGCCCGCAGGCGACGGTCGCGAACCTGTGGAGCCACGGCGGCTTTTTCCCGCATGGCTTTCATGGGCTCTTCATGATGCTCGCGGTGATCATGTTCTCGTTCGGCGGGCTCGAGCTGATCGGCATTACGGCGGCCGAGGCCGCCGAGCCGCAGAAGAGCATTCCGAAGGCCGTCAACCAGGTGATCGTGCGGATTCTGATTTTCTACATCTGCTCGCTCGCGGTGCTGCTGTCGCTGTATCCGTGGAACGAGGTGGCGGCGGGCGGCAGCCCGTTCGTGATGATCTTCTCGCAGATCGGCTCGACGCTGACCGCCAACGTGCTCAACGTCGTGGTGCTGACCGCGGCGCTGTCGGTGTACAACAGCGGCGTGTATGCGAACAGCCGCATGCTCTACGGTCTCGCGGAGCAGGGCAACGCGCCGCGCGCGCTGCTGAAGGTCGACCGCCGCGGCGTGCCGTATCTGGCGATCGGTCTGTCGGCGCTGGCGACGTTCGCGTGCGTAATCATCAACTACCTGATTCCGGCCGAAGCGCTCGGCCTGTTGATGTCGCTCGTGGTCGCGGCGCTGGTGCTGAACTGGGCGCTGATCAGCCTCACGCATCTGAAGTCGCGCAGAGCGATGCTGGCCGCCGGCGAAACGCTCGTGTTCCGCTCGTTCTGGTTCCCGGTCAGCAACTGGATCTGCCTCGCGTTCATGGCGCTGATCCTCGTGATTCTCGCGATGACGCCGGGGTTGTCGGTGTCGGTATGGCTCGTGCCCGTGTGGCTCGTGCTGATGTGGGGCGGTTATGTGGTCAAGCGTCGGCGCGAGGTTGCGCGGGGTGGGGTGGGCGCCGCGAGCCGGTAAGCGCCGATAGGTATGTCGCGGGAGAGGCTCGGCTCGCGGCATGCGCGATTTTTTCGGTGTGGGTTGTTTTTTGTATCGTCAGCATCGCTGATTGTTTATGCATTTTGCGGCGTGCGATATTTTTCGCTGTCGACGGTGGTGCGGGAGTGCAGGTTAGGCGTCTGCGAGGGGATTGCCGGTTTTCTCGGGGTTGTAGCGAGCGGTCCTAACCTGTACATCGGTGAGCGGCATGGTGGTATCTCCCGCTGGGAAGGCCCGGAAACGAGCCAGATACCACTGACTGCGTCGGTCAGTGCCATAGGTTGCGATTCATGGGGACATTTACGCCGGTCAAAACGTCAGTGTAGCGACATGCCCCCGAATGGCGCCTATTGTCAGCATTCATTGCTTTACAACGGCAGACAACAAAAAACCCGCTAAGCCTTTGCTGTAGCGGGTTTTGTGGGCATTACCTATCTTCGCTTTACATGCTAATGGTGCCAGGGCCGGAATGAAAAAATTCCTGCTATCGCTTTGCTGGCGCGGGTTTACAGAATTTCGCTGGTATGGATACCACCAAAAATACCACCGGGAGTGGGTGCTGGGTCATTCACGCACTCTTGGCGCGTCATTCGGTCGTTGGCATGTGTCTCATGTTGAGAGTTCACTTAGCATTGGGCCGTAATCGACCCTGAGCGGACCGACGCCGCCCCCGGGAAGCGGCCACTCAAAAGTGCGCAGGATCGAAGAAACCGTCGTTTCCCGGAAGAACAGCGAGGCGGTCTCGAAAACATCGGCCGTGACAAAACCAAACTTGCCAGGTGTTTCCGCCCGCCGAGGTGGTGACTTTGACCTCGCAGGGATCGGTCTCATTCTTTTCGATCTGCTGACCGCAAAAACAGCAAGGTCCCCAAACGATCTGCACGATGCGCTCCTTTTAGAAAAATGCTGTCGTTTCCTCCAAACTTCCATATCCGTCCCCAGACGGCGTCTTCGGGGGGGCGGCTATTCAGAATTTTCCTCTGGTAGTAGAGCGATCTGACTTCGAGTCAGGCATCGTGGCCAAGTCGCCGCTACTCCGTTCGGTGCGATGATGACGACGTTGGTGAAGTTGCGATCGGCGACTCGAGCGTAGCTCTTGCCGATATTCTCGCTGATAAAAGCTTGGGCTTCTTCCATGGGCAAAAAATCACCTAGCTTTCGATGGACGTGAATGAGGAGAACCTCGGCGTCAATCGTGGAGAGCATTTTCCGAAGCAGGTCGCGATCGAGAACACCATCTCTAAAGAGATGTATCCATTCGCACTTGACGTAGTCGACTTCGGGATAGCGCTTGAGGAATAGCGAGTGAACGCGCCTCGGATTCATTTTGTTATACCCTCGCGACTCATTCTCGGATTTGCCGCTTCATCGGAAAAACCGCAAGCGTTCCCAAAGCATGCCCTGGTGAATCTGGCTCCCCGGATGAGTTGATTGTCAACAATTTGCGCCGCGATGTCCAATGGCCGGTTATGGCCGCGAGCCGCCCCACGACCGAGAGCGACAATCGTCGCGCTCGTGCCGCTGCTTGGCGATAGGGTGCGACGCGTGCTCGAATCGCACGCGTCGCAACGGCTCTTGTTAGGTGTCCGACAGCTTCTGGGTGTTCAGCACGGCGGCCTTCGCGCGTATGAGATCATCGGACTTGACATCGAAACGTCGTAGCCACGCGTCGCTGCTCGGTGCTGTGTTGTAGACCGGCGCGTCGCCATTGACGGTTCCGCGTTGCAAGCTGCTCACGCTGTCGGCCAGCACGTCGCGCAGCGCGGCATTGAGCACCACGTACGCTGGAGGTGGGGCGATGGGCAGATCTTCGCCTTGAGGTATTCCGGGTTGCGGAGCAACGCCCGTACGAATCAGCAGCCCTGGGCCGCACGCATCGAGCCGGAACCAATCGAGAGGCAGTTCAGAGCGCAGCGTCTGAAGACCGCCGACCTGTTCAAGCATCGCGCTGTCAATGAGCGTGAGCCAGTCGACTGTCTTCAGTTTGCTCGATAGCTTGCGTACCTTCATCGCCATCGGATCACCGACATCCACTCCCGGGCCTAGTTGCTTCGCCATGAAGTATTCGCTGCTCTCGTTCTCGGGGCGCCCGGTGGGTGAGAGATTGACGGCTAGTCCCGCGTGCCCGCGCGCGGCGTTAAGCAGCACCGCCACTTCCTGGAATAGCTCAACAAACGGTTCGGGGGTAGCGCGTACAAACGGCACGGGCAGTGTGAACACGAGGACATCGAACCCGCGGGTGCCAAGATCGGCCTGAAACTTTTCCAGGCAGAAGGTCATGAATTCGCAGAACGAAGCCTCACGCGCGGTTTCGCCGCCGAGGTAGATCGCGTCGAATCCTTCGTCAGTGCCGACCTGCCTGGCTAGCGTTGCCAGGCTTGGAGCCTTCTCCAATGTCAGTGCTGGCTTTCCGTTGAACCACAGCCAGCGGATCGGCTGGCTGTCCTTTTCGACGGCCTGGCGCGTGACCTTGAGATACGCGTCGAAAGCCAGGGCAATCGCCTGGCGCTTGTCGGTTGTGTAGCCGCCCTTGAAATACAGGCACGCACGCACGGTTAGTGCTGCGCCCACGCCATTGTGCGGGTGCTTCGGTTCGAACACTGCATAAGGAAGGGTGCCTGCCCGCTTCGGGTCCCGCGCCCATTCTTCAAAATCGTTGCTGCTCATTGTCTTTCGCTCGTTGATCAGGGTACAGGGAGCGGCACAGGGGGAGGGGGCATTCCGCCTGGTGTGCCATGCACATAGCCGTTCAGGCCTTGGCTGAAGAGCTTGCCGATCTGCGACGCAAAGGACGGAGCCGATGATGTCTCGGAGTCTTCCTGCGATTTGTCGTCTGAGCATCCGCAGTCGCCTGGCCCCATGGTCGCTACCTTGCTTGGGTCACCCGCAATTTCCTCGTACGCGGCCTGCTGTTTGAGGTCAATTGCGTCTGGCGGAAACTTCAACTCCACCACGTTCTTCAGATTGTCCTGTGTCGGCGGCAACGATGGGTCATTGACGATTACCACATCCGGTCGGCGGATGTTCCCGACTCTTGGAGTGTAGCCTGACAGGCCACCTGGCCAATACTTCTGGATCCACCCGGGGAGCCAATCATGTGCCTTGGTGATGACCGCGCTGTCCATAATCGGTGTCGGCGGATCCTGCGTCATATCGTAGTTGACCTCGGGCTTGTACGGGCTCTGATGGTCGACCACCGAATCCATTGCTCTCAGTCGCCCGCTCACGCATTGCTGCTTTAGCCGTTGGCCGCTGATGCCGATAGAGGGCGTGGCGTTGCACTTGCAGATCGCGGAGCAGAGGAATTGGCGGTCCTTCGGATCCAGGGCGTTCGGGCGCAACCGGACAGTGTTCGTAGTTCCTGCGCCTGGTCCTGTGGACCCAGTGCCGGACTCTTGTGCGTAATCGGTCATGCGCCGCTCGATCCGCCAGGATGCTCGAAGGTCAGCGACGATGACGTGTGGTCCTCAAGCCAGTCGGTGTAGCCGTTCGCATCTGTTCGCCCCGTGACCGTTTGCCCCGTCGATGATGTAACGGTGTACGGATGGTTGGGGATCGCTTGGCCGGTGCTATCGTCAAGGACCTGGAAGCGTCCCCGGTGCGTACCGTCCTGGTTAGTAGCGGTTTCAGGCATGATGTTGCGACCGGCACCCACGGCGCCTCCCTGTCCGCTGGTTGGTGCCGCAGTAGCGACAGCCTGCGTTGCAATAAGAGAGGCACCGCAGGCCGTCTTGTCACCTTCGGATGCGACGGGTCGGCCCCCGAAGGTCATCCCCAACGGTTTGACGGTCACGATCGGAAAGACTCCCCCGCACTTCGGGCAAGACACCATATCGCCGAGGAGGGCGAGCGGCTTTCCATGAACGATATTGGTCGACGTGCAAGCTAGAACCTTGCCGCCGTGCGAGGTCGTATCCCCCTCGCGGATGAACGCAAAACCCATTTTGCATACTTTCCCGACGATTTGTCTGTGGAATGTAGCACGGCGGTTTTTCCCACAGCCACCGTATCGACGTTGCCAGTTGTCCGGGTGGGGCGATCGAACTCCCTGCTGGCGGTACGTAGTTTGAGAAGGCCAATTTCCTTTGCCATACAGTGGCGTGCTCGTCGCCGAGATCGATATGCATTCGCATCAGGCGACGAAATCGACGGTCTCCCACCGGCACCTTCGACGTTAGTTGATGGATGTCGCCTCTGCATGGCGCCCAAAACCGGCGCAAGCCTATCCTGCAGTTCCTAATTTCCTTGTTGTTTTTTAACGTGCAATTCCAAAGGAAATTTGACCGTAGCAAGATGTTTTCAAACCGATGTCGAACGTGATGTTTGCTTGATCGGAACAGTACCTGCACCGATGCACCTTCAATTCTCGATGTAACGCGAATACGGATGAACCCTATGCCTTTGCTTCGTATCGGAGTTGGATGCGTATCGGCAAGTTTCCTGGCCGCCTCGATAAGGCGATCTGATGTCGTCACCCCGGGCGCGCACCAGGCAGCGAACGTGTCGTTATGCCGATCAAATCGGGCGCGTACGTGAATATCGACTGTGCTCCGATGCCTGGCGTTGCTCGTTCGCTACGAATCAAAAAAAGTACGTTGTTCCGATATGTACTGCGCGTGTTCGGTGACCTCCGCGAACTTCCGGTCGTCGCTCGAAGGCAGCATTGACGAACCATTTGATGCGGTACAGGATGGCTTCATGTCCTCCTGATAACCGAGTCGAACGGAAGGTCACCATGCCTGCACCGAAGACCTATACGAAAGCGCAATGGGATGAGTTTGCCCGGCTACTTGATGCACTACCGGAGAAACCGCCATCGGAACGGCGCCTGACGATTCGCGATGCAATGCCAAAGGTGCGCGGCCATATAAATGCAGCCCGGGCCAAGGGCTATTCCGTCGAACAACTGGTCGATCAGGCGAGGCAGGCGGGTATCGATGTGAGGGCAAACACGCTTCGCTATGCGCTCCAGGAGAAAGCGAAGCGGCGAACGGACACTCGAAAAGCCCGGAGCAAGGCGAATCCACTTGCGACTCATCAAGCTCCGCGAGCATCAGATCAGCGGGGTAGTCTGTCATCACGAACCGAGACGGGATCTGTTCGCGGCAAAACGGGAGCGATGGTCATTAGCGATGCATACAGTTTTCCGATCAGGCCGGATACAGAAGATCTTTAATCGCGATCCGGTCGTGCACATTCGGATACGCCGAAATTTCTCAAGTCGGTCGCTAGGAGACGTTTTTCGCAGCGTCAATACGAGTGACCTCTGCGCCCGATCGGAGCCGATCCAGGTAATCAGCCCACTTTTGCATCATCATTCGGCGTTCCTTGATGAATTTCGTGCGGTTGTAGGCTGTTCCAAGGTTGTCCGGCACAGTGTGCGCCAGTTGATGTTCGATCACTTCCGGCTTCTGTTCCAGTTCCTCATGTAGGATCGTGCGCGCCATCGCACGAAAGCCGTGTCCCGTGATCTCCGTGCGGGTGTCGTAGCCGAGTCTGCGCAGTGCTGCATTGATCGTGGCCTCGCTCATTGGCCGCTTGCGATCGCGCGCGCCAGGGAAGACATAGCTGCCGGCACTGGTGAGTGCGTGCAGTTCGCGCAGAATGGCGATCGACTGCCTGGAAAGCGGCACCAGATGCTCAGTTTCAGTCTTGGTGACGAGGTAGCGCCATTCGCCCTTGTCCAGATCGATTTGAGACCATTCGGCCTTGCGAAGCTCGCCAGGCCGGACAAACAGTAGCGGCGCAAGTTTGAGTGCGCAGAGGACAGGGAAGGTGCCGGAGAATCCGTCGAAGGCGCGCAGCATCTCGCCGACCTTGGTTGGCTCAGTGATCGAAGCGAAGTGGGTTGTTTGTGCCGGTGGAATGGCGCCGACCAGATCCCGAGCGGGGTCGGCCTTGCAATGTCCTTCCTTGATGCCGTACCGGAATACCCGGCTGATTTCACTGCGCACACGATGGGCGGTGAAGCGAGCGCCACGGCTGTCTACGCGCTTCAGTACGGCCAGAATATCCGGTGCATCGATGTCAGTGATCGGACGCTTGCCAAGCCACGGGAACACGTCGTTTTCCATACGGGCGAGAGTCTTGACGTGCTGGGCCGGCTCGACGCTGCTCTTGCGCTCGTCCATCCAGCCCCGCGCGACCGCCTCGAAGGAGTTGGCTGCTGCCAGTCTGGCGGCGCGTTTCTCAAGGCGTTTGACATTGCTCGGGTCCAATCCCGCCGTCAGCTTTTCGCGGGCCTCGTCTCGCTTTTTTCGCGCTGCCGCGAGCGACACGTCCGGATAGACGCCGAGAGCGAGCGTCTTGTCCTTGCCGGCAAACCGGAAGTTCATTCGCCAGTATTTCGCGCCGGACTTGTCGAGCTGGAGATACATGCGACCGCTGTCCGCGAGGCGATTGCCGGTTCCCTCGGGGTTGTAGCGAGCGTTCCTAACCTGCACATCGGTGAGCGACATGGTGGTATCTCCCGCTGGGAAAACCCAGAAACAAGCCAGATACCACCAAAAATACCACCAGATACCACCGGCTGTCACTGAATCAAGTCGGATCGCCGAAGAATAAAAAACCCCGCAAGACCTTGATCTAGCGGGGTTTCCCGGAATTCTTCAGCTCTCGCCGGAACAGCTTCTGGTGCCCAGGGCCGGAATCGAACCGGCACGCCTTGCGGCGGGGGATTTTGAGTCCCCTGCGTCTACCAATTTCACCACCTGGGCGGATTCTGCAGCGCGCGTAGCGGAATGACCGCGCGTGAGGAAGACGCAGATTATGGCCGAAAATCGTCCGACGAGCAAGCCAGTTGCTTTCGCTCGCCGCGTAGCGTCGGCATCGGCTCAAGCCCACTCAGACCCCGCGCGAAAATGCAAAAAAGGCCGCACGGGATTGCGATGGCACAATGCGGGTCTGGTAATGCGTTGCCGGTTTTCGAGTTCAGGAATGACGTGATGGAAGGTTTGAATAGCGCCGGGTCGGCGAGTGTCGGAGCGAGCGATACCGCGACGCGCGAATCTCCGTTTCGGGTGGCCGGGCACGCGTGCCGTCCCGATTGCGGCGCGTGCTGTATCGCGCCGTCGATTTCGAGTCCGATTCCGGGGATGCCGAACGGCAAGCCCGCGGGCGTGCGCTGCGTGCAGCTCGGCGACGATCTGCGTTGCGCGATTTTCGGCCAGCCCGAGCGGCCCGCGTGCTGCTCGGGTCTGCAGCCGCAGCTCGAAATGTGCGGCGCGAATCGCGACGCAGCGCTCGCATGGCTGACCCGGCTCGAAGTGCTGACCGGGCCGCAGGCGCTGTCCGCTTCGTAGCGCGTGGCGCGCTTCGTTCGACCCGCTGCTCGCTTCCGCTATTCACTTCGATACTCAATCAAGAAACCAGGAAACCGCGTTCATCGCATCCGCCCACCCAAGCCGACGGCCCGCCAGCCTTCCCCAGGAGATTTCGCATGACCCGACTCGCAGCGCCCACCCGGCGCCGCTTTCTGCGCGCGGCGCTGACCGGCTGCGGCGCGCTTGGCATCACCGTGTCGCTCGCGGCCTGCGCGAGCCCGACGTTTCCGTTCATCCCGTCGCACTACACGTTCTCGCAGCAGCAGGTGCAGGAAGCGGTGCAGCGCAAGTTCCCGTATCAGCGCACGGTGTCGCAGGTGTTCGACGTCGCGCTGAGCAACCCGGTGGTGGGCATGCTGCCCGATGCGAACCGCGTCTCGGTGAAGCTCGATGCGCGCTTCGCGAGCCCGTTCCTGCAACAGCCGGTGGACGGCGTGTTCACGCTGTCGAGCGAACTCGCGTACGACCCGGCGAGCCGCTCGGTGATCCTCAAATCGCCGAGTGTCGATAACGTCAGCGTGAACGGCCAGGCACAGGCCTATACGCAGCAGATCAACGCCGCGGCCGCACTGCTCGCGACGCAGCTGCTGACCAACTATCCGATCTACACCTTCAAGCCCGAGCAGCTGCAATTTGCCGGCGTCCACTACGAACCCGGTACAATCACAATCCTTACAAACGGCATACGCGTGCAGATCGTCGAAAAATGACATGCACGCGCGGCCGGTGGGGCCGCGCATGCCGAGGATGACCTGCGGGCCCCGATCGTTGCGACAACCTACCGCGATAAAGGGGCACGGATGGACTGGCTACTGGCTTGCAAGGCGCTGATTCTCGGCGTCGTCGAGGGTTTGACGGAGTTTCTGCCGGTGTCGAGCACCGGGCATCTGATTGTCGTCGGCAGCCTGCTCGACTTCTCCGACGACCACGCCAAAACCTTCGACGTCGTGATCCAGCTCGGCGCGATTCTCGCCGTGTGCTGGGAGTTTCGGCGGCGCATCGGCAGCGTGATCGTGGGCTTGCCGGGCAAGCCCGAGGCGCGTCGCTTCACGCTGAACGTGATCATTGCGACGATTCCGGCGATCGTGCTCGGCCTGCTGTTCGAGAAGTCGATCAAGGCGGCGCTGTTTTCGCCGGTGCCGGTCGCGTTCGCACTCGTCGCGGGCGGCGTCGTGATCCTGTGGGCGGAGGCGCGCCAGCGTGCGCGCGGCGAAGCGGCGGTGCGGGTGCGCAGCATCGACGATCTGAGCGCGCTCGATGCGCTCAAGGTCGGTCTCGCACAGTGCTTCGCCTTGATCCCGGGCACCTCGCGCTCGGGCTCGACGATCATCGGCGGCATGCTGTTCGGTCTCGAGCGCCGCGTCGCCACCGAGTTCTCGTTCTTTCTCGCGATTCCGATCATCTTCGGCGCGACCGCCTACGAGCTGTACAAGGACTGGCACCTGCTCACCACCGACGCGCTCGGCAGCTTCGCGCTCGGCTTCGTGGCCGCCTTCGTGAGCGCGTTTATCTGCGTGCGCTGGCTGTTGCGTTACGTCGCGTCGCACGACTTCACGGTGTTCGCGTGGTATAGGATCGGCTTCGGTTTGCTGATTCTGCTGATCGGTTATAGCGGCGGGTTGGGCTGGGGGGATTGAGGGTTATCGCCCGCGGTTTGCGATTTCGTTTTATCCGGCGCTTGCGCCATGTAAAAAAGGTCCGCGTATGCGGACCTTTTTGCGTTGCCGGCGGCGAATGACCGTCGCGCGTTTGCTTTACGCCGCGCCGCGCTTGCGGAACACGAGATCCCACACGCCGTGGCCGAGCCGCAAACCGCGCCGCTCGAACTTCGTCACCGGACGATAGTCCGGCCGCGGCGCATAACCGTCGGCGGTGTTATCGAGCAGCGGCTCGGCGCCGAGTACTTCGAGCATCTGCTCGGCGTAGTTCTGCCAGTCGGTCGCGCAATGCAGATACGCGCCCGGCTTCAGGCGCGACACGAGCAGCGCGACGAACTTCGGCTGGATCAGCCGGCGCTTGTGATGGCGCGCCTTGTGCCACGGGTCCGGGAAGAAGATATGCACACCGTCGAGGCTGTCCGGCGCGATCATCTGTTCGAGCACTTCGACCGCGTCGTGCTGGATGATGCGGATGTTCGCGAGCGACTGCTCGCCCATCAGCTTCAGCAAGGCACCGACGCCGGGCTCGTGGACTTCGACGCCGAGGAAATCGTCGCCGGGGCGTTGCGCCGCGATTTCCGCGGTGGTCGCGCCCATGCCGAAGCCGATCTCGAGCACACGCGGCGCCGCGCGGCCGAACACGCTGTTCCAGTCGGGCTGCTGCGGCGAGAAGGGCACGACGAAACGCGGGCCGAGCTCGTCGAGCGCGCGGCGCTGACCGGTCGAGACACGCCCTGCGCGCGTGACGAAGCTGCGGATGCGGCGGCGATGCAGTGCTTCTTCCGGGCTCGCGCCTTCCGTGTCGTGTGCGTCGTCGAGCGTGTTGTCGGCGCTATCCGCATGGGACGTGTGGTTGCCGCTGGGCGCCGGGAGTTCGTCCGGCAGGCCGGAGTCGTTGGGATCGTGGATCATCGTCGATGTGCTGCAAGGGTGAGGGCCTGACGGCCTGCGTGGCGAGCCGTGCGCTGTTTGCCGCCGATGCGCGCCGCGCGGTGCGGCCAAGCGCGGATCCGGCATATGCAGCGCGCTGCGGCTTGCGGGATGGCCAGCGATGCTGGCGGCGCGCTCCGTCCGCCATGTCACTACAAAAAAGCCGCCTTCAGGGAGGCGGCTCTTGCTGGATTCCGCTGAATGTTCAGCCGGAAAGTGGAGCGGGCGATGGGAATCGAACCCACGGCTCTAGCTTGGGAAGCTAGGGTATTACCATTATACGACGCCCGCAGAATGCGCGATTTTACAGGGATTTTGGTGGTTTGGGCAGGGGTGTCGCTTGGGCGCTGGCGTGGAGACGGTCACTGCTCGGCGTGCTCATGCTGTCATTGCTTGTGATTTTGCTGGCTTTGGTTTTCGATCGCCGAGCATTGTGGCTTCATGGGGGGATTGAACGGGGCCTTCTGCGTTCAGATCGAATCGCCCTCGAAATAGTCCGTATCGATTTTCTTGATCTCGTAGGTGCTGGCGGTCGACACTCCCACGCCATGATCGGCCATGAGCTTCACCAGCAGAGCGCCATCCACGAGGATGATTTTCGATGTGATAACGCTTGCGTAATCACGGGCTTCACGGCTGAAGTTCGACGTGGTGAGAAATACCCCTTTATTGGCTCGCTGGCCTTGCAGGGCGCCTGCGAATTTCTGGATTTCGGGGCGTCCAACCGTGCTGTCCCAGCGCTTGGCCTGCACGTAAATCACATCGAGGCCGAGCTTGTCTTCCTTGATGGTTCCGTCGATGCCCCCGTCACCGCTCTGACCAAGAACGCTTCCCGCGTCCTGGCGCGAACCGCCGTACCCCATTGCTACCAGAAGATCGATGACCAGACGCTCAAAGAACGCGGGCGTCGCGTTCCTGATCTGGTCGAGCAGTTCCGCCTCAAGATTGGATCGCAACTGCTGATACGCCTGAGCAAACAATTCCTCCGGCGTGGTCTCAGCCGGGGTAGGCGCGTCCTGAACCAGCGGGTCGGTACTCGGCTCATTCTGGGTTGAGTCAACTCGCTTCTGTCGAAAGGCGACAAACTCCGGGAATTGATTCAGCAACGGGATGTCGATCCTCGCAGGCTGCTGTGCGAGCATTTCGAGTCCGCGAGGTGTGATCCTGAAATAACCACGCCTCGGCAATTCAAGCAGTCCGGCTTGTTTCAGGTAGGTGCGTGCCCAACCCGCGCGGTTGTCGAACACAGGGAATGTGCCGCTAGGAAGCATTTTGTTCCGCTCGTCGTCAGTCAATCCAAACGCAATTGCCAGCATTTCGGTGGCGTCACGTAGTCGGTGCTCTTTCTGATCGGCAGCTAGCTTTAGCAGCGGCAGCATGAGTTCCTGAAACCCGGGAATAGGCATGGCGGTAACGATTCATTGATTGGTAATCGATGAATCATAACAAGGGGCAGGTTCAGGTGTGTCGAGTAATCTTTGCCGGCCTCTTCGCACGAAGCGTGTCCGTTGAGTACCGGTCGAGCTGTTGTGCGAAACGGGTATCGCTGCCACCTTTTCACACGGCGTTGGCCGTCATATTTGTTGACTCGCTTCGTCGGGTTCGATGCCTGTTCTGGCTCGTGACTCTTCTCGATCTGATACTCACTGCGTCCACGCCGACGCAAGGCGGGCATGATCTCGCCGACGTCCTCGCCGGAGTCGTTTTTTCCGTTTTGACCATCATGTCCATTACCGTCGCGACTCGCTGGGGCCGGTCATGCAATGTGCTCACGCGAATCGCGCGGCATGTCACTTATGTAAACCGCGCTGGCTTCGATGGCCTCACCGAGTGACGTAAAAAAGCCTGGCCATCCTGAGGGTTCCGTGACTGCCTCGTATAGCAGGTGAACGATTTCTTCGTACCGCTCGGTCGATAGATCCATCTGAAACCCCGTTGCTTCTGGTTGTTCGATGCGGCGTATTGCTCAGGCACTGCTTTGGCCTCGATGACGTCGCGCGTCATTGCTTACGATCGGATGGCACCGTGATGAATTCTTAATTTCGTGCAGACCGTTGCGACTGAATGAATAGCGTTGCCGCGATCGTCCGCGCCTGGACGGGATTCAACACTACAACGATCTCACGTCACTGACCATCGACCCGATTCGCGAATTGACCGCAGCAATCCGCAAAATTTTTTAGACGTTGATTTTGAGACTGAATAGTCCTATTATCGTTTGCATGAATCGATCTGATACTCATCGTCCTCACCGTGCCGCCGAACGCGGACGGCCACGAGAATTCGACGTCGACCACGCGGTCGACGCGGCGGCGCGCGTATTCTGGGAGCAGGGCTATCACGCGACTCCTGTCGACGTGCTGTGCGAGGCGACCGGCGTTTTTCGAGGCAGCCTGTATAGAACGTTCGGCGACAAGCATGGCTTGCTGGTCGCGGCATTCGATCGTTATGCGGACGGCGCGGTTGCGCGACTGAAGGAAAAGTTGGCTGCGGACATGCCGCCACGCGAGGCACTTCGCGAAGCGCTCCTGCATTACACCCGGGTGAGCGCGAATCTCTCGGAGCGGCACGGCTGCTTCATTACCAACGCCGTAATCGAACTTCTGCCGGGCGACCACGTTCTGCGTCCGCATATCGAAGCGACGTTGCAGCGCATCGCCACACAGTTCAGTCTCGCGATAGCGCGAGGCCAGCAGGCAGGTCAATTTGACCGGCATCTCGACGCCGAGGAAGTCGGCCGCTTTCTACTTTGCATCGTGCAAGGAATACGCGTGCTCGGCAAAGTCGACATGAACGAGGTCGCGCTCGCCTCGATCGTGGATATGGCATTGCGCGCATTGACGTAAAGCATTCCCAGGTACGTTAGCTAGCCGGTGGCCTACCGCGCAAACGGTTGCCGCCGAAGTCTCTGTCTATTTTGAGAACGATCGTTCATGAATACGTCGACTGCTTCGGCTTCCGCTGCGCCTTCTGCCCGATACTGGAAAGGCGTGGCCGCGTGCCTCGTCGCGACCATTCTGATTGGCGTGATGTTTCCCGTCATGACCGATGCACTGCGTCGCATCGACCCTTTTACGTTTACTTCGCTCCGCTACCTGATCGCAGGCGTGGCCCTCGCGTTACTGCTGTTGTACCGCGAGGGCCCGGTTGCGTTTCGTGCGGACGGCGAGTCGTTGCCGATTGCCTGGCTGCTCGGGTCGGTCGGCTTTTGCGGCTTTGGTTCGTTTGTCTTCCTCGGGCAGCAACTCAGCGGTGAGCAGGGCGCCCTCAACGCGTCGATCATGATGGCGACGCAGCCCATGATGGGTTTGCTCGTCAATGCGCTGGTGCGCAGGTCCGCGCCCCCGCTGCCGTCACTGGTCTGTGTCGTTATCTCGTTCACCGGTGTCGCACTGGTCATCACACGCGGCGACCTGAGGGCGGCGTTGCTCGAGCCGCAGCACTACGCGGCAAGCGGTCTGATCGTGCTGGGTGCGCTTTGCTGGGTGATCTACACCTTCGGTTCCGCGTACTTCACCCGCTGGTCGGCGCTCAAGTACACGACGATCACGACGTGGCTCGGCCTGAGCACGATCGTCGGCGTCAACGTGCTGCTCGTCGTGACGCGCGTCGTCAGCGCGCCCACGTTCGCGGCACTACGGGCGGTCACGCCGCATCTGATTTACATGGGGCCGATTGCGGGCTTTGTGGCAATCCTGTGCTGGATCTCCGGCAACCGAACCCTCGGGCCGATGAACGGCGTGCTGTTCATGGACGTGGTGCCGGTGACCACCTTCGTGGTGTCGGCACTCGCGGGCGTCATTCCAAACAAAGCACAGGTGTTGGGCGCGGCACTGACGGCGTCGGCGCTGGTTCTCAACAACCTTTATCTGCGGCAGCGAGCTCAGATCACGAAATAGGTCAGTTGCACCGCCGCCCGCGTGACCACCATCTGCAGTACCTGCACGATCACGAACAGCAGGATCGGCGACAGATCGATGCCGCCGAGTTGCGGCAGCACGCGGCGCAGCGGATTCAGAAACGGCGCGGTCAGCTGATACAGGATCGGCATCGCGGGCGAACGCGGATTGAGCCACGACAGCAGCGCCATCAGGATCGTCATCCAGATGATCAGATTCAGCGCCCATTTGATCGCGGTCAGCACGGCGACGATCAGCAGCGTCGGCACGAGCGCGCGCGGGTCCGCGCCGGTCAGAACGACCATCAGCACGACGTAGAGGATCGCCGCGATCAGCGTCGCCACGACGCTTGCCCAGTCGATGTTGCGCGTGCTCGGCAGAATGTGCCGCAGCGGCAGCACGATCCAGTTGGTGGCTTGCATCACGGCGTTCGACACCGGGTTGTAGGGCGGCAGGCGCACGACCTGCAACCACGCGCGCAACAGCAGCGCCGCGCCGAATAGCGTGAAGACGGTATTGAGCAGAAAACGGGCGATATCGCCAAACATCTTGTGTCCTTATGCTTCTGATGACGGCCGCCGACCGGCCGCGGGCTACCGGCGTCGCCCGATCGGAGCGCGCCGGCGGTTGATCTGGAATTGCACGCGTCTTTCTTGCGAAACGGCGCGTCGTACAGCGTTTGTTGCGAATGGCCGCGCGAGCCGGGCATGTGGTGCGTCGCGCGATGTTGCCCTGCGTCACGCGGAGGCGGCCTCATTGCGCGCCGCCGCTTCCCCGCTGTCTGCGCGACATCACACGGAAACCCGCACCTCGCTGATCAGGATCGTGCCGTTGCCGCCGTCGGTGTAGTTGGGGATGTCCGCCAGCAACGGCTCGGACGCGGGCTTGAATACGTTATAGAAGTCCTCCGCGCTGTCGAACAGGAAGTGACCGGCCGCCACGTACGGCGGCGGCGTTCCGGGCGGCCCGGCGTTGAGGCCCGCGTCGACCGACCAGCCTTTGAGCGCCGCCCCGAACAGCTTCGCCGCGAGCGGCATGTGCGTGGCGCAGTAATAGTCCATGTCGAAGCGGCCGTTTTCCCGATACGGGTAGAGGATGCTGACCTTGATCATTGTGCGTTCTCGTCTGTTGATCCCGAAGCGCGGCACCCGTGCGCCGCTGCTTCGCGCCGTGCCTGCCGGCCGTCACATTATCACGGCTTACTTGACGCTTGCACCTGCCGCGGCCCGATTTAGCGAGCGGCTCAGCGATTCTTCCACAGCTTCGGAGATCGCTTCAATCGTGGCGGGCGGGCTCGTGCGGCGTTGCGCGAGGGCGACCGCGCGACGCGTCAGCAGGCCGTAAAGCGCGGCGTGGTCGCCGCCGAGCCCTTCGAACAGCGCGAGCTGTTTCTGCACGACGCCGGTGTCGCCGCGCGATACCGGGCCCGCGAGCGCGTTGGGCAAACCCTTGTCGCGCGCGGTCTCGATCGTGCCGGCGAGCATCGGCAGCAGCGCGCGCAGCGCGTCGTCTTCGGCGAAACCGAGCGTGCGCCACAGGGCGACGCATTCGGCTAGGCTGCATAGCGCGAAGCTTGCCGCATAGTGCGCCGCGCCGTGATAGAGCATGCGGCTGCCTGGTGGAATCGACAGCGGATGGCAGCGCAACGCGACGGCGAGGGCGGTCAGCGTGTCCTTGAGCGTGCCGTCGGCCTCGATCGTCACCGAGCAGCCCGCGATCCGGTCGAGGTCGGCGGGCTCGCCGCCGAACAGGTAGAGTGGGTGAAAGCCGCCGATCGCCGCGCCCTGGTCGCGTGCCGGCGCGAGCAGTTCCACCGGCGACGCGCCGCTGCAATGCACGAGCGCCTTGCCGTGGCGGCTCGCGGCGTCGGGGGCGGCGGCGAAGCGGAGTGTGTGCGCTGTCGTACCGATGCTGTCATCGGGAACGGCTAAAAAAACGATATCGGCGGCGTCGACGACCTGCTGCGGATCGTCGGATGCCGCGCAATGCTCGATCTGCGCGGCGAGCCGGCGCGCGGAATCGGCCGAGCGGCTCGCCACTGCGCTAACCGGGTAGCCGGTGCGTGAAAAGCTCAGCGCGAGGCAGCGCGCGAGCCGCCCCGCGCCGATGAAGCCGATGCGCGGCAAGGAAGACTGGGACATGGTCGCGTGCTCCTGACGGATCGTTTGAACGGGAAAACAGCAGTATCGCCGATCCGCCAGCCGGGGCGCGATCCGGCCCCTTCGCGTTTCGGCGGCTCAGTTGGCGCGCCATATGGCGGGCGCGGCCCTTCATCGGGCGGCGCCGCGCTCGCAGGTCCGAAAACTGCTCAGAATGGGGCTCGAGTGGGCTCCTCGCGTCGAGGAGCCGGATGAGCGGTTCACGAGCCGGTTTGGCCGTTGCTGTTTCGTACTTCTTTCGTACTTTGTTTGCAGTCAGATTCGGGAGAGTCGGAATGAATATTTTTGCTTACCGAAAACACTTGCGGTTCCTGACGCGCGCGCAACGCCGTCGCTGGTGGGATCAGAAAAAGCGCCTGACGCCGCGCGTGCGGATCAGCGGCGCCTACGTTCCGCCGAACGTGTCCCGCGAATTCGTGTACGTGAAGGTCGGCTAGGCGCGCGGCCCGCGCAGGTGAGAAAATGCCCGGCCTGATGGATCGGCCGGGCATTTTTTATGGGCAATTTTTTCCGCTGTCAGGATTGAAGCGAATTTGTAATCAAAGATTACTGAAACGTGAATTCAGGATTGCCGCCGCGGCCGCCTATCCGGGGCGCAGCCGCCTGGCCCCGTCCAACTTCTTGATTTTTAGCCTGTTTTGTCCGTCTCGCGAGGGCCTTCGCGCGTGCGTTTGCGGGTGTCGTCAGCACCGTTCGCGCCGCCAATTGCAATTTGCAACAAATGCGAACAGATAGACCGGGGCTTTTTCGATACATTGGTTTTAAAGCATGCGAGGCATGCGCAGTCGGCGACCTTGGCAGGCCGCGCTAGGAGAAGAAAAGTGAAAAAGATCGTTCCGTTTGTCGTTGCAGCCGCACTCGGCCTGGGACTTGCCGGGGCCGCCGAAGCGCACGTTTCCGTCGGTATCGGCATTGGGGTGCCGATCGCGCCGGCGTATCCCGTGTATGCGGCTCCCCCGCCGGTCTATTACGCGCCGCCGCCCCCGCCGGTGTATGCGCCGGTCGTCGTCGCCCCGCCGCCGGTGGTCGTGGGCGGCTACTACGGGTACGGCCGCCCGTACTATCGTCACGGCTACTACCGTGGTTACTACGGTCACGGCTACTATCGCCGCTAATCGCAGCGAGGCAGTCAGGATATCGACGGCGTAACGCCGGCCTCGGGCCGGGTTACGCCGTTTTTATTGCCGCGTTGGCTTGCGCTTTCGCGCTTACCTCGGTGCTCGCGCCGGCGAAGTGCCGTTCCAAAGCATCGACGAAGCTGGGAAAATGGCTGTTTCGCCACCGCTCTGGAGAATCTCGCCGATGCAAGCGCTTCCCGCTCCCACTTTCGATGATGTCCTCGACGCCGCCGCGCGTCTCGAAGGCGTCGCGCACCGTACCCCTGTTCTGACGTCGAGCACGTTCGACGAGCTCACGGGCGCGTCCGTGTTCTTCAAGTGCGAAAACTTCCAGCGTATGGGCGCGTTCAAGTTTCGCGGCGCCTATAACGCGATCTCTCATTTCGACGCGGAGCAGCGCAAGGCGGGCGTATTGACCTTTTCGTCGGGCAATCACGCGCAGGCCATCGCGCTGTCGGCGCGCCTCGCGGGCATCCGCGCGACGATCGTGATGCCGCACGATGCGCCCGAGGCCAAGGTCGCCGCGACGAAGGGCTACGGCGGCGAAGTGATCACCTATGACCGCTACAAGGAAAACCGCGAGGAGATCAGCCGGCGGCTCGCCGAAGAGCGCGGCATGACGCTGATTCCGCCGTACGATCATCCGCACGTGATCGCCGGGCAGGGCACGGCGGTGAAAGAGCTGATCGACGAGACCGGGCCGCTCGACATGCTGTTCGTGTGTCTTGGCGGCGGCGGGCTGATCGGCGGCAGCGCCTTGTCGGCGGCGGCGCTGAGCCCGGCCTGCACGGTGATCGGCGTGGAGCCGGAAGCCGGTAATGACGGCCAGCAATCGCTCGCGCGCGGCGAGATCGTGCATATCGACACGCCGCGCACGATTGCCGACGGCGCCGCCTCCACGCATCTCGGCGATTACACGTTCGCGATCATCCGCAAGCTCGTCGCGCGGATCGAAACGGTCAGCGACGCGCAGCTGATCGAGACGATGCGCTTTTTCGCGCAGCGCATGAAGATCGTCGTCGAGCCGACCGGTTGCCTCGCGGCGGCGGCGGTCATGAACGGCATCGTGCCGGTGAAGGGCAAGCGCGTCGGCGTGGTGGTGAGCGGTGGCAATGTCGATCTGCCGAAGCTCGCGCAGTATCTCGCGTAGGCTATCTCGCATAAGCGCCGCGCCAGGGCGCGGTGAAACCTGAAACGGCTCGCAAGCCGAACCGGCCTCGCGAGCCGTTTTTTTATCTGCCTGAGGGACGCTTCAGCTTGCCACGTGCGCGGCGCCTTGCACGATCAGATCGTGATATCCGTTGACGATCACGCTGTACGAGAAATACGCGAACAGCAGCGCCGACAACACATGGCACGCGCGCAGCAAGCCCGCGCCGGCGCGCTTGCGCCCGTGGCTGCCGAGCCCGCAGATAAAGAGCGTCCAGCACAGCCCGCCGAGAAAGAAGCCGGCAAGAAAGACGAATGCGGTCTGCGGGCTCGTTGCGCCGGCCTTTGCGATCAGCGCGCCGCCGACCGCGGCGAACCACAGGATCGCCGACGGCGACGATACCGCGAGCAGCACGCCGCGCAGAAAACCGCGCCACGCCGACAGATGCGGCGCACGGGCGTCGCCTTCGCCGGCGACGGCGGGGGCGGTGGCCGGAAACATGGCTTCACGCGCCATCTTCCACGTGAGAAACAGCAGGATCGCCGCGCCGCCGATCCACACGACCCAGCGCACCGACTCGAATTGCAGCAGCGCGGCCATGCCGGCGAGCGCGAGCGCCGCGTAAATGAGGTCGCCGACGCAGGAGCCGAGGCCGAGCCAGAAGCCCGGCCGGAAACCGTGCGACAGCGTCAGCGAAATGATCGCGACGTTGACGAGACCGATGTCGAGACACAGCGACAGCGACAGAAAAAATCCGTCCGACATCATTGAGAAGGCGTGCATCCAGGCGACCGCTCCATCCATTCCGTTGTTTGTTGTGCGAGGCGCGGCCCGGAGGCCCAACCCGGAGTGGCTCGGCTCAGAGGCCCAACTCGCTCCACAGGTTGTCGATGCGCTGTTTGACCGCGTCGTTCATGACGATCGGGCGGCCCCATTCGCGGTCGGTTTCGCCAGGCCATTTGTTGGTCGCGTCGAGCCCCATCTTCGAGCCGAGCCCCGCCACCGGCGACGCGAAATCGAGGTAGTCGATCGGCGTGCGATCGACGAGCACCGTATCGCGCGTCGGGTCGACACGCGTCGTGATTGCCCAGATCACTTCCTTCCAGTCGCGGATATTGACGTCTTCGTCGACGACCACGATGAACTTCGTATACATGAACTGTCGCAGGAAGCTCCACACACCGAACATCACGCGCTTCGCGTGGCCCGGATAGCTCTTCTTCATCTGCACGATCGCCATGCGGTAGCTGCAGCCCTCGGGCGGCAGATAGAAGTCGGTGATTTCGGTGAACTGCTTTTGCAGCAGCGGCACGAACACCTCGTTCAGCGCGACGCCGAGCACCGCCGGTTCATCCGGTGGTTTGCCGGTGTAGGTCGAGTGATAGATCGCGTCGCGGCGCATCGTGATGCGCTCGACCGTGAAGACCGGAAACCACTCCTGCTCGTTGTAATAGCCGGTGTGGTCGCCATACGGGCCTTCGAGCGCATGTTCGTACATGGCCGAGGCACCCTTCGACGGACGCGGCGGCGCGCCTGCCGGAGCGGGCGAGGGCGTGCCCTCCTGCGGATAGATGAAGCCTTCGAGCACGATCTCGGCGCGCGCGGGGACCTGCAAACCATCGACGCCGGGCGTGAGGCACTGCGCGAGTTCGGTGCGTCCGCCGCGCAATAGCCCGGCGAACTGGTATTCGGACAGCGTGTCCGGCACCGGCGTGACCGCGCCGAGCACCGTCGCGGGGTCCGCGCCGAGCACCACGGCCACCGGATATGGCTGGCCCGGATTGCGCAGCGCAAACTCGCGAAAATCGAGTGCGCCGCCGCGATGCGCGAGCCAGCGCATGATGACTTTGTTACGGCCGATCAGCTGCTGGCGATAGATGCCTAAGTTTTGTCGGCTCTTGTTCGGGCCTTTCGTGACGGTCAGACCCCACGTAATTAGCGGGCCGGCGTCGCCGGGCCAGCAGGTCTGGATCGGCAGGCGGGCGAGATCGACGTCGTGGCCTTCCCAGACGATCTCCTGGCAGGGCGGCGCGCTGACCGTTTTCGGCGCCATGTCCCACACGGCCTTCGCGAGCGAGAGCAGCTTGCCCGCATCCTTGAGCCCCTTGGGCGGCTCCGGCTCCTTCAGCGCGGACAGCAGACGGCCGACATCGCGCAGCGACTCGAGCGCCGCAGTGTCGCCGTCGCCGGACTGCGCATCGATTCCCATGCCGAGCGCGACGCGGCGCGGCGTGCCGAACAGATTGCCGAGCACCGGAAACGCATGCCGTTCGGTGTTCTCGAACAGCAGGGCGGGGCCGCCGGCGCGCAGCACGCGGTCGCACAGTTCGGTCATTTCGAGGTTCGGCGACACCTTTTGCGAGATTCGGCGCAGTTCACCGATCGTTTCGAGGCGGCCGATGAAATCGCGCAGGTCTTTGTATTTCATCTGTGACGGTTCAGGGGCCGCGCGAGCGGCAAGTATGCAAGGTAAATAACGGCACAGGGGGCGGCAGCCGGCGGTAAAAACCGGCGGCGTGCCGGGTTGCCCCGGCCAAAGCGATTGTCGATTTTACCTGCGTTGGCCGGCGCACGTAGATCAGCCAGATGGCCTGGCCGAAACGGCCAGGGTGAGATATCCCAAAACGCGTATTCCACGCGGTTCCCAGCCCTCTCAGGGTGGTTCATAATTACAAATAGTTATAATTTTTGAATTCTATAGTGTTGACGATCTATAAAACCGTGCATAGAATCCGTCCACATTGGTTGAGGGGCATTAACCTTTTTACCGCTGCCCCCGGTTCCTTGAGACGCAACGCGTCACCGTTTCCGCTCCCCGCAGGGTACGAACGGCCTTATGAAGTCCTCGCCAGCGTCGATGAACGCTGGTTTTTCGCGTGGGAGCCTGGCCTGCATGCAGGCTTTTTTTGAGATGGCTCCCCACCAACGGTATTTGCCGTTTTCCCGACGTCGCTGCTGCCCAACCAGACAGTGCACGCGATGTCCTGACTCTGCGAACACGTAGCACCGTCTGTTCCCTCCGGCGGCGTTCGCGGATCATGCAAGATGGGAGATCTGAATGAACGCCTGGTTATCGTGGCGTCCCGATGAGCGCATTGCACAGGTTGTACGTGGTGCGCTGCGTCGCGGGACGCGACTGAGTCATCACCTGTTCAGCATTGTCGGCGGCCTTGCCGTGGTGCTGGCTCTCGCACTGTGGCTGATGCCGACCTGGCGCGGCGTGCTCGCCGCGCGGCTGATGCCGGTTATTTCCGCTGCCGTCCAGGCAGGCCCCGCGCGCCTGCTGCAGGGCAATCCGCTGCCGTCGATCGGCTCGCCGGCAACTGCCGGCGCGTCCGCCGACGAGACGCTGTCGGCCAACTCGCCGGGCAATGGCGACGCCGCGAACGACGGCAGCACGACGCTGACCGCCAGCAATACAAGCTTCGACAGTGCTTTCGACGGTCCCAGCTCCAACAGCATGGGCGTCGCGACGCTGAACGGGCTCGACCCGCGCACGATGCAAAGCGTCAGCGCACTGGCCCGCCTGATTCCCTCGCAACGCGTGTCCGCCGACGCGCGCGACGACCGCGTGCTCGTTTCGGGCCGCGAGCAGGATCTGGTCGCGTCGTATCTGGCGCGGCGTTATCGCGTCGCTCAGGAGCCCGTCAGCGAGCTCGTGAAAGCCGCGTTCGACACCGGCCGCGAAGTGGGCCTCGATCCGCTGCTGCTGCTCTCGGTGATGGCGATCGAATCGGGCTTCAACCCGTACGCCGAAAGCGGCGTCGGCGCCCAAGGCCTGATGCAGGTGATGTCCAAGGTGCATTCGGACAAATTCCAGTACTTCGGCGGCGAGGGCGCGGCGCTCGAACCGCTCGCGAACATCAAGGTCGGCGCGCTGGTGCTGAAGGATTGCATCGCGCGCGGCGGTTCGCTGGCGGGCGGCCTGCGCCTTTACGTCGGCTCGACCAGCCAGGACGATGGCGGCTACGGCGCCAAGGTGATGGCCGAGCGCGGCCGTCTGCGCGACGTCGCCCGCGGCCGCAAGGTGCCGATCAATGCGCCGCAGGCGCCGGTCCTGACCGCGTCGGCCAATCCGGCGGCCGCTGCCGCTGGTGGCAACGGCAAGCGCGTGCAGGTGACGCTGCAAACCGGTCACGCGCTGACGCCGACGACGCCGGCGGTGCACACGCAACCGGCCGAACAGGACGATGCGACGCGCCATGTGGCATCGGCGTCTGAAATGGGGGCTTGAGTTCGGCGCTGTCGAGACTCGTGCTTCGGTTGGCCGGCAAGCTCCCCCGGCTGACACACAAAAAAAGGACACCCGTGAGGTGTCCTTTTTTGCGTCTGGGCATCCAGTCGAACCGGGGCGTGGTCGTGTGACGCTAACCCGGAGCCCGAACTCAGGACCGCCCGAACAGCTTCGCGAGCCGCTCGACCGCTTCTTCGAGCTTCGGATAAGCGGTCGCATACGACAGCCGGATGGACTCCCTCGGCGCATGCGTGCCGAAATCCATACCTGGCACCAGCACGACGCCGGCATCGTGCAGCATTGCCTTCGTGAGCGCCGCGCTGTCGCCGGCGGCCGGATGCGCGACGCCGCGGCAATCGGCGTAGACGTAGAACGCGCCGTCGGGCATCACTGGCACCGAGAAGCCGAGCGATTCGAGCGCCGGCGCGATGAAGTCGCGGCGCCGCTTGAATTCGAGGCGCCGCGCCTCGTAGATCGCGAGCGTCTGCGGCTCGAAACAGGCGAGCGCCGCATGCTGCGCGAGCGCCGACGCGCAGATGAACAGGTTCTGCGCGAGTTTTTCGAACGCGCCGACCATCCCGGGCGGCACGACGAGCCAGCCGAGGCGCCAGCCGGTCATGTTGAAGTACTTCGAGAAACTGTTGACGGTGATGACGTCTTCGCCGAACGACAGCGCCGACACCGGCTGCGCGTCATAGCTCAGGCCCTGGTAGATCTCGTCGACGATCGTAAAGCCGCCGCGCGTGCGTACGGCCTTGACGATGCGCTCCAGCTCGGCCGGTTCGATCGACGTGCCGGTCGGGTTCGACGGTGAAGCGAGCAGCACGCCGCGCGTGCGTTCGCCCCACAGGCGCTCGACGTCGGCGGCGGTGAGCTGGAAGCGCGCGGTGGGGCCGCTCGGCACCATCACCGGCTTGCCTTCGGCGGCGATCACGAAATGGCGGTTGCACGGATAGCACGGGTCGGGCATCAGCACTTCGTCGTCGCGATCGACGAGCGCCGCGCACGCGAGCAGCAGCGCGGCGGACGCGCCGGCCGTGACGACGATGCGCGCCGGATCGACGTCGATGCCGTAGAACCCGGCGTAATGCGCCGAGATCGCCTCGCGCAGCGCGTGCAGGCCGAGCGCGCTCGTGTACTGCGTGACGCCGCGGCGCAGCGCATTCGCGGCCGCCTCGATGACCGGCTCGGGCGCGGTGAAATCGGGCTCGCCGATGCCCATGTGGATGATGTCGCGCCCCGCGCGTTCGAGCAGCGCGGCCTCCTTGGCCAGCTCCATCACGTAGAAAGGCTGGATGGCGTCGACGCGCGCGGCAAGCCGCACGAGGGGTTCGGTCACGGAGTTCATACGGTCAGATCCGGTTCAGGAACAGAAACAGAAGCAGAACGCCGCTTCGCCCAGCCGATGATGCGCTCATCGAGGGGCGAAGCGGCGTCCGGGCGGGCGATCGAGATTCTTCGCCCTGGGCAGTGAGGCGCGGCAGGGGCCCGCTGCATGGCATGGCCCCGCGTGCGCCGCGCTCAGCTCTTGCGAGCCGCCTGCGTTTCGGTGGCGCGCAGTTGCGCCGACAGCTTGTCGAGCACGCCGTTCACGTACTTGTAGCCGTCCGAGCCGCCGAACGTCTTGGTCAGCTCGACCGCTTCGTTGATGACCACGCGGTACGGAATGTCGACGTGATTCTTCAGTTCGAACGCGGCGACCAGCAGCACCGCGCGCTCGACCGGCGAGAGCTGTTCGATCGGGCGATCGAGGCACGGCGCGATCGCGGCGGAGAGCGTCTCGGAGTCGCGCATCACGCCATGCAGGATCGCGTCGAGATGTTCGTGGTCGGCCTTGTCGTAACCTTGCGCGCCGCGCAGCTGCGCGTCGATCTCACCGCCGGGCGAGCCCGACAGCAGCCACTGGTAAAGCCCCTGCGTGGCCAGTTCGCGGGAGCGTCGGCGTGCGCTCCTCATGCCTCTTCCTCGTCGTCTTCGTCTTCTTCCTCGTCGTCGCCGCCGAGCTGTTCCAGCGCGACCGCGAGATTGGCCATTTCCACGGCCACGCGAGCGGCGTCGCGACCCTTCTCGGTCATGCGCGCGACAGCCTGCTCGTCGTTCTCGGTGGTCAGCACCGCGTTCGCGACGGGGATGCCGAAGTCGAGGCCGATGCGCGTGATGCCCGCGCCGCTCTCGTTCGAGACGAGTTCGAAGTGGTACGTCTCGCCGCGAATCACCGCGCCGAGCGCGATCAGCGCGTCGAATTGCGCGCTTTCGGCGAGCTTTTGCAGCGCCAGCGGGATTTCCAGCGCACCCGGCACCGTGACGAGCAGCACGTCTTCGCCGGTCACGCCGAGGCGTTCGAGTTCTTCGATGCAGGAGTCCGCGAGGCCGTTGCAGACGGGTTCGTTAAAGCGCGCCTGGACGATGCCGATGCGCAGTCCGTCGCCGTCGAGATTCGGTTGGTATTGTCCGATTTCCATGTGAATTCCGTAGTTGATGAGTGGGCGCGTGGAGGGCGCGATCAGCCTTGCGGGGCCTGCGTTTTGCTGCCGGGCATCGGCACGAAGCCCGTGACTTCGAGACCGTAACCCGACATGCTGCCGAGCTTGCGGGGATTCGACAGCACCTGCATCCTGCCGACGCCGAGTTCGCGCAGAATCTGCGCGCCGACGCCGTAGGTCTTGAAATCGACCGGCCGGCGCTTGAGCGCGTCGGCTTTTTCCTTCGAGTCGAACGCCTTGAAGACGTCGATCAGATGGTCTTTCGAGTCGCCGCAATTGAGCAGCACGATCACGCCGAGGTCGCGCTCGGCGATCTCTTTCATGGCCGCGTCGAGCGTCCACGAATGGGTCGATTCGCCGACTTCGAGCAGATCGAGCACCGACAGCGGCTCGTGCACGCGCACCGGCGTGTCGTGCTCGGGGCTCGGCGTGCCGCGCACGAGCGCGAGATGCGGCTGGCCGCTCGGCTGGTCCAGATACATGACCGCGCGGAACGCGCCGTGCGCCGTTTGCATGGTGCGCTCGCAGATGCGCTCGACGATCGATTCGGTGCGGCTGCGGTAGTGGATCAGATCCGCAATCGTGCCGACCTTCAGGTTGTGTTCTTTAGCGAATTCCAGCAGGTCCGGCAGGCGTGCCATCGTGCCGTCGTCCTTGATGATTTCGCAGATCACCGCCGCCGGCGCGAGGCCCGCGAGCGCCGTGAGGTCGCAGCCGGCTTCGGTATGGCCGGCGCGCACCAGCACGCCGCCGGGCTGGGCCATGATCGGGAACACGTGGCCCGGCTGCACGATGTGCTCGGCTTTCGCTTCCGGCGCGACCGCGGTGGCGATCGTGCGGGCGCGGTCGGCCGCCGAAATGCCGGTGGTCACGCCTTCGGCCGCCTCGATGCTGACCGTGAACGCGGTGCCGTACTGCGTGCCGTTGCGATACGTCATGAGCGGCAGGTTCAGTTGCTTGCAGCGCTCCTGGGTCAGCGTCAGGCAGATCAGGCCACGGCCGTAGCGGGCCATGAAATTGATCGCTTCCGGGGTGACAAACTCGGCGGCGAGCACGAGATCGCCCTCGTTTTCGCGGTCTTCTTCGTCGACGAGAATCACCATCCGGCCGGCTTTCAGTTCGGCGATGATCTCTTGGGTGGAGGCGAGCGTCATGTTGGGGGAGACTTTTTCGGGAAAGCGCGTATTTTACGCCACGCGCGTGGCCAAGTCGCCTCCGCCGGACGACATAGGCCGATTAGCCGACTGGCAGCGGGTCGGCCCGCGCTGGGCCTTTCCTGATGACTGGATTACACGGGCTGTCTACTTTCTGGCCGACTTCGTTCGCACCGGGGCGGGGGCGTCATGGGGGCCGCAACTCGGACGCGCTTCGAACCAGGTCGGGAGATTCACGGTCTCGGGCTCGCCCGGCGTTTCGAGGTGCGCAAGCAGGATCTGCGCGGCTTTGGCGCCAAGCAGCGAAGCGTCGCGCATCACGGTTGCGATGGCGGGCTGATGGAACCGGCTCAGCGGAACGTCGTCGCAGCTGACGAGCGACAGATCGGTGCCGAGCTGCAAGCCGAGCCGATGAACCGACTCCAGCGCCCCTTCGAGCAACTGGTTGCCGCCGAGCACGATGGCGCTCGGCGGACGTTTGGCCGAGAGCATGTCATCGAGCGCCACTTTGCCGTGTTCTGGCGACAGCGTTCCGTGATGCACGATCAGGTCGCGCTTCACGCCGAAGCTGTCGAAGGCCGCTTCCATGGCGCGAATTCTCTCCCGCGTCGGCCGTACGTCGCGCCCCACCACGAGGCCGATGCGCCGATGTCCGCTTTCGAGCAGATAGCGCCCGGCATCGCCCATGCCCCGCTGATGGTCCGACAGCACGTAATGCGCCGGAATGTCCGCGGGCAAGGTCCGGTCGATCAGCGCGATCGGCGCCTTGGTGGCTCGCAGCGCCGCGAGCGTGGCCGGATCGTCTTCGAGAGCCGGCAGCACGATGAAGCCGTCCACCTGCCGTTGCATCAGCAGTTCGATCCGTTCGGCATCCACGCTCGCCACGCCGCCCGAATTGGTTAGCAGAACGGAAAACCCCGCCACGCTGAGCACGCTCTCGGCCCCGCCCACGATCGAGGCGATCAGGGGGTTGGTGATGTCCGAGCCGACGAAGCCGATCGAGCGGGTCGTCTTCCGGCGCAGGCCCTGCGCCAATGCGTTCGGCGTGTAGCCGAGCGTGCGGGCCGCTTCCAGCACGCGCTGCGTCAGTTGCGGGCTCGATCCCGGCTGACCCGACAGCACGCGGGACACCGACGCAATGCCGACGCCCGCCAACGCCGCCACGGCCTTGATCCCGGGTCGCGCTTTCGGATCGCCCGGCATGTTGTCACTCATCGTTTTTTCTCCTCTTGACACGGCATTTTATAACGCCTAGCATTCGGAAACGTTTCCGGAAACGTTTCCGAATGCTAGGCCATCGCCGGCGGAGGGACGAATCCGGGAAATGGGGGCGCTGGCCCCGATGGAGAGAGACAGTGCGTCGCGTCGGTGCGGCGTACATCAAGAAAGAGGTGATACGTGGAAAGTGCGGCACGTATGACGCCGGAAATCCGGCGAGCGGTCCGGAATGCGACCCTGAGCGCGATCGTGGGAACGGCGGTGGAGTGGTACGACTACTATCTGTACGCCACGGCGGCAGCGACGCTCTTCAATCATTTGTTTTTCCCTTCATTCGACCACCTCACCGGCACGCTGCTGGCCTACGCGAGCTTCGCGATCGGCTTCATCGTGCGGCCGGCGGGGAGTGTCATCTTCGGGCGTCTCGGCGATCGCATCGGGCGCAAGGCGGTGCTCATCATCACGCTGCTGCTGATGGGCGGCTCGACCACGCTAATGGGTCTGCTGCCGACCTACGCCGCGGTCGGCGTATGGGCTCCGCTGCTGCTGTGCGTGCTGCGCGCGGCGCAAGGGCTCGGCTCGGGGGCGGAATACGCGGGCGCGGTGCTGATGGTGATCGAATACGCGCCCGCGAAGCGGCGCGGCTTATACGGCTCGCTGCCTTATACGGGCGTGGCGCTTGGTTTGTTGATGTCGCTGGTGGCGTTCCATGCGTCTTCGTCGATGTCGAAAGGCAGTTTCGAGGCATGGGGCTGGCGCATCCCGTTCCTGCTGAGCTCGGTCGTCGTGGCGCTCGGTCTGCTACTGCGCAGCCGGCTCAAGGAAACGCCGGTGTTCGAGCAATTGCGCCGCAACAACGCGGTGGTGCGCTCACCCGTCACCGAAGTGCTGAAAACCTCGCTGCGGCCGATGCTGTGCGCGTGGGGCGCCCGTCTCGGCGACAACTCGCTGGCGTACATCTACGAGTCCTTCGTGATCGTCTATGTCACGCAGCAGTTGCATATGTCGCGCGACACGATCGTGACCGCGCTGATGTGGAGTACCGCGCTGCAATTCATCACGGTGCCGCTGTTTGGCTGGCTGTCGGACCGCATCGGCAGAAAGCCGGTTTACATGGGCGGCGCGCTGATCTCCGGCCTCGCGATTTTCCCGTTCTTCGCGATGCTCCAGAGCGGCCAACTGGTCTGGATCTATACGGGACTGTTCCTCGTGTCCTCGCTCGCCAAGACGATGATGACCGCGGCGCAGAGCCCCTGGCTCGCGGAGATGTTCCCGTCCCGCGTGCGCTACACCGGTTTTTCGCTGGCTCGCGAAGTGACCTCGCCGATCTCGGGCGGCATCGCGCCGATGATCGCCGTCGCGCTGCTGGCCGTCGGAGAGGGTTCGCCGCATCTGGTGGCGTGGTATGTCGTGGCGCTCGGCGTCATCACGGCGGTGTCCGTCGCGCTCGGCCCGGAGACGAAGGGGCGTCCGCTGGAAGAACCGCAAGACGGCAGCGGCATGGAGGCGGGTTCCGCCGCGGCCGCTTCGCTATAGGCGAAGGTCGATTCGCCGATCCATCAAACCCATCAAGCACATCGAGCTTTTCGGAGACCCGAGGGTCGTGAACATAGGAGTGGAAATGAAGATCACCAAGGTTGAGCCGCTGCACGTCGGCCAGTTCATGTTCGTGCGCATCGACACGGACGAAGGCATCACGGGTTATGGCGAAGCCGGCATCTGGGGGCATATCGAAGCCGCCGGCACCGCGGTCCAGCGTTTCGCCGAATATCTGGTCGGCAAGCGCGCATTCGACATCGAGCATCACTGGAATGTCATGCATCGCTTCAGCTACTTCCAGGGGCTCGCGATCAACGCGGCGATCTCCGCCATCGACATCGCGCTGTGGGACATCAAGGGCAAGGCGCTCAACGTGCCGATCTACGAACTGCTGGGCGGCCCGGCGCGCAAGAAGGCGCGCATTTACGGGCACATCTACGAAAGCAGCATCGAGAAAGTGCTCGAAGAGTGTCAGCGCAAGATGGAAGCGGGCTATAACGCGTTCGGCCACATCAATCCGTTCCTCGACGAAGGCAACGATCAGGTCTACTTCAAGACCCATATCCGCAAGATGCACGATGCGATCGACAATGTGCACCGCATGCGCGAAGTCGTCGGCGATCGCGTCGATCTGCTCGTCGAGCTGCATCGCCGCCTGACACCGGCCGAGGCGGTGACATTCACCAATGGCATCGAAGTCGATACGCCGATGTTCGTCGAAGATCCGATTCGCCCGGAAAACGCCGACGCGATGGCGCGTGTCGCCGATCGCATCCGCGTGCCGATCGCCACCGGCGAGCGCTTCTGCACGATCTACGAGTTCCAGGCGCTGCTCGCGCGCAATGCGGTCGAGTATGCGCGAGTCGACGTCGCGGTGTGCGGCGGCATTACGGGCGCGAAGAAGGTCGCCGCGATGGCGGAAGCGCATCACGTGCAGGTCGTGCCGCACAATCCGCTGTCGCCGATCGGGCTCGCCGCCTGCCTGCAGATCGCCGCGGCGATTCCCAATTTCGCGATTCAGGAATATGCAACGGGCTTCGAGGCCGGTGTATTCGAGTCGACCGGCAAGCACCTCGGAAGCGACATCGTCGATCAGGTGCCGCTGCCCAAGCAGGGCTTCGTCGATATTCCGAGCGGGCCGGGGCTCGGCATGAACCTGCTGCCCGACGCGCAAAAAATCCGTCCGCCGCTCGTCAAGCCGATTTCGATGCGCCCGCATTTCGACGGGTTCGTGGTCGATCAGTAAAACGTCCGGTGCCGATGCGCGGCGGGACGCGGGTATCGGCTGTGCAAATGCAAGAGCCCGGGGGCGCGATGCCGCGCTCCCGGGCTCTCTTCGTGCATGAACTGCCGACTACCGCTTACACGGCCACCCCCATGGCTGGATCGCTGACGCCGTCCTGGCCGTTTTCCAGGCGGCCCGCAAAGCGGCGCATGAAGTTAGTGTTGCCCGATCCGTTCGCGGCGGTGGGCGCCGTGACCGTGAAGTCGTACCAGTCGTATTGATCCGACAGCGTCCAGTACGGCTCGACCTGCATGCCCGGGTCGATCGTATAGGTCCACGGGCCATCCGTCCGGTAGGCGTTGGCCGCGACAGTCACGGTGATGGCCGCCGAGCCGCTGTTCATGATCGTCAGATAGACGGCGTCGTTCTGATGGTCGTAGCACACGCGTACTTCGGGATTGGCGCCGCTCGCGATGTCGTTGACGTTGCCGGTGAATTCGCGGTTGTAGCCGTTCGGGCCGCACACCCACAGATCGTAGTTGCCGGCGTTGTTCTTCACGGCCGCCCACGCGTCCGAGATTTCCTTGCCGGCTTCCACCGTGTAGCGCTGCGGCGGGTTGTTGAGGTTCAGCTTGTCGTAGACGTGGAAGACCGCCGCCTGCGTGCCGGTATTGCTGAAGATCAGCCACACCGAGCCGCTCGCCGCATCGACGTTCGCGCTCGTATGGAGGTGGTACGGCAGGGCCTTCGACGGGCGCAGCATCTGCGGCTGGGTCGGCAAGGCCGCGCTGCCGTAGGTGATGGCCGGCACCGCGCCGGCTGCGTCCTGGCTCGCATAGAGCGCGTTGGCCGCGGCCTGGGTGGGGGCCGCGGGCAGGGTCGGCACCACCGTGACCGGATTCTGGAAGTTGAAGCAGGAGGTCATGTCGCCCATGACCGCGCGACGCCACGGCGTGATATTGGTTTCCTCGATGCCGAAGCGCTGCTCGATGAAGCGCAGCGTCGAGGTATGGTCGAACACCTGCGAATTCACGTAGCCGCCCACGCTCCACGGCGAGACCACCAGCATCGGCACGCGCACGCCCGGGCCGATCACGGCGCCGCTCGGCGAGTTCGGATCGGCCGCGGCCGACGACATCGTGAAGTACTCGTATTCCGTCGATACCGTGGACTTGCCGTAATAGCCGCCCGACCCATTCGGAGACGGCACGCACGGCGGCGGCATGTGATCGAAGAAGCAGTCGTTCTCGTCGTAATTGATAAGGAGAACGGTCTTGCTCCAGACCTCGGGGTTGGACGTCAGGATCTCGAGCAGCTGCTGCGAATACCATTCGCCCTGACCCGGCGACGACGAGCCCGGGTGCTCGTAATAGGCTTCGGGCGCATGGACCCAGCTGACCTGCGGCAGCGTGCCGTTCGCGACGTCGTTGGCGAGCGACGCGAGAAAGCCGCCGTCTGGCATCGTATTGGCGATGCCGGGGGCGAGCGGATTGACCGCGTCCATGGCCGGCGTATACGTCGCGTTGGTGCCGTAGGCCGTGTTGAGCTGCTGGTTGCAGACGCGGAAGTTGTGGAATGCCGCATTCATGTTGGTCACCGCCGGATCGGGCGGATACCAGTACACCTTCCAGCTCACGCCGGCGGCGGCGAGGCGTTCGGCCGTGGTCGTCCACGTCAGGTCGGTGGTGGTCGGCGCGGCGAGCACGAGGGTCGACGTCTGCGTGTCGCACACCAGCTGGTTGGCGACCGCGCCGTTGGTGCCGGTCTGCAGGAACAGGCGGTTCGGGAAGGTCGGGCCGTGTACCGAGCAGTGATAGTGGTCGCAAATGGTGAACGCGTTTGCGAGCCCCCAGTAGAACGGCAGTTCGTTCTGGCTCAGGTAGCCCATCGACTGGTTCGCGCCCTTGCCTTGCGGCCATGCGTACATGGCGCCGTTGTTCCAGCACGAATGCTGGGTGGCCCAGCCGTGATCGCCGCCCGTGACCACGCCGTCGCCGAGGCTCGGGTTCAGGTAGTACGGCTGGATTCGCGTGCCCGAGACGCCGGTCTGGTTCCAGACGGAGCCGTTGACCGTTGGAATCGTCAGGCGGTCGCTGAAGCCGCGCACGCCGGGCAGCAGCCCGAAGAAGTGGTCGAACGAGCGGTTTTCCTGCATGAAGATGACGATGTGCTCGACGTCGTTGATCGTGCCGGTGGCGTTGTTCGGCGCAATCGCGAGGGCACGCTGGATGACCGGCGGCAAGGCACTCAGCGAGATGCCCGCGGCCATCGAGCGCAGAAAACTGCGGCGGTCCATTCTGGTCATGATGACTCTCTGGTTGATACGGTTGATTCGTTGGGCTGCGTGCCGGAAACGGACATTGTCAGTCCGGCCCCGGCGGATCGGCGACCCGGTTCAGGGCGCGCAGTCGAGCTGGGTGTTGAGCCCCGGCGTCGGGATGACCGTCGTGCCGCTCGCCGCGCAAGGGCCCGACGCGGGCGCCGCGACGATTGCGGTTTGCGTCGCGGCGGTGCCGCTGGTCGACGTGTTGGCCGCGGCGGCGGGCGCGTTGCTGTCGCTTCCGCCGCTGCAGCCGGCCATCGCCAGCGCGGCGGCGCAGGCGACGGTCAGGCCGCACAGGCGCAGGCCGGCCCGGGAAAAAACGGTGAGAGAGAGGGTAGTCATGCCTGTAGCTCCTTATTGCGGCAAAACCGAGGACAGCGGTGCCTGGGACTCGAACAGATTGAGGACTTCGGACGGGCTCAGCGCGCGGTTCCACATCGAGACATCGGAGAAGGCGACGGGCGCGAGGTTGGCCGCGTTGATCGCATAACCCTTGTTCTTGAAGAACAGGCCGGTGCCGTCCTCGCCGAAGCCGAAGCCGACTTCGCTGGTGTTGCTGTTGACCCCGTTGATTGCGGAAATCGTCATGCTGGAAGAGATCGTCGCGGGGACGCCCGTGCAGGTGCTGCCGCTGACGTTCGGGTCGCAGAGGTAGAGGATGATCTGGTTGGCCGTGTCGCCGGCGTTATCGGGTTGGTAGCGATTCAGGTTGCCGACCATCGCGACGTAGATCCACGTGTTGACGCTGTACGGATGGCCGGGCGAACCCGTGGTGTCCGTGCGGTTCGTGCCGTCCGCGACGTTGAGGTCGAAGCCGCAGCCGAACGAACCGAGCACGAGGCCCGCCTTCGCGCCGGAGCTCGCATAGCCGTTCTTGTTGCCGAAGACCGGCACGCCGCCCGCATCGGGGCAGGCCGGCGCCTTGTACCAGAAGCCGATCGTGAACGCGCCGCCGCTTGCCGCGGTCGTCGAATTGGTGGTCGACGCGGACTGGATCGCTTCGTTCACCACGTCGAGCGAGGGGCTGTTCGGCGCGAGCAGGTAGCCGTCGTAGCCGTTCGCGTCGAGATTGACCGGCGTGACCTCGAGCGCGTTGCCGCCGAACGGGCCGGGGTAGGCCGTGCCGGCACTGTTCACGCCGGCGGCGATCAGATCGGCCTGGAACGGCGCCAGCGTGCTGTTATTGAAGTGGTCCGTTTCGGGCGTCGTATTCAGATTCGTCGAGCCCATCGGATAGTATTCCTGAAGGCCCGTCGTCGAGACCGACAGCTTCGGCGTCTGCACGAAGGACACCGGCTGCGAGAGCACGGCGCGCGGCGCGCTGCCGGCGCTCACCGCATAGTTGAGCTGGTAGGCGCCCGTGGCGATCAGGTACTGCGACAGGCCCGTGTCCGTGTAGGTGGTCGCGCCGGCGGGCAGCGAGGCGATCTGCTGTCCGTTGCGATAGACCGCGAGCGCGCTGCCCGACGGCGCCGTCCAGTTGAGCGTCACGTTGGCCGATGTCGTGTCGTTCTGGTTGATCGTCGTCGCGAGTTGCGTCACGGGCTGCGCACCCGTCAGTTGCGCGCCGTCCATCGTGTAGTTCGCCGCCGACGGCAATGCGCCGAGGAAGGACAGCAGCGTCGGCGTGACGTCGGCGATGCTGGCGTACGCATACAGCCCCGCCTCGGACGCGGGCACGGCGGCGTTGAGGTTGGCGGTCCCCGTATTGGCGCTCTGGTTCATGCCGATGAAGGTGGTCGATTCCGGTTCGAGCGCGAGACCGTCCGCGCTGCCGCTCGCATTGAGACCATGCCCGGACGTCACGACGATCAGCCAGTGGCTGCCCGAGGCGGCGGCCGTGGCGTTGACCAGTTGGCCGACGTCGGCGTCGAGTTGCGCGAGCGTGTTCTGATACTGCGCCGAACTCGCGGTGAAATCGTTCGCCGCGGTTTCGGCGTCGCCGTACTGCGCCACGACCGTCGAGTAGGCCGGCTTGCCGATCAGCGAGAGGGCGCCGCTCGTCACGCAATCGGCGGCGGTCGTGCTGGGCGAGCAGTCCGTGAGCGTGTCGAGATGGCCGCTGGTCTGGATCGGCGCGAGCATCTGCGCGAGGCTGCTGCCGGCGACCACCGCGCCGTTCAGTCCGCTGCCGGCCGCCTTGGTCATGTCGAACAGCGTGCCGGCCTGAACGGCCTGATTGGGCGCATTCGAATAGACCTGGTGACGGTTGGCCCAGGCGCCGGTCAGGAGCGTGGCCCAGGACGGTCCGTCGAGATTCGGCTGCTGGCTGGCCGCGCCCGCGACACCGCCGCTATAGGCGAGCTGGATGCCGAAGTGTGCGAGGTTCGGCAGCGTGTTGTTGGCGATGCCGGCCTGCACGGCGGCGTAGGTCGCGCCGTCGAGGTCGATCAGCAGCACGCGGTTGGTCGGCGTGGTGTTGCCGGGCGTGCCCGAGGTTCCGGACGTTCCTGAAGTGCCCGACGTTCCGGAGGTGCCCGAGGTACCGCTGCTGCCCTGGGAATTGCCGCCACCGCCGCTGTTGCCGCCGCATGCGGCGAGCGCACCCGCCATCATGAGCGCGCACGCGCCTCGCAGCAGGCGCCGCTGTGTGCGCGTGGCGGGCGCGAAGGGCAGGGAAGCCGACGGGCTTCCCCCGGCCAGGAGCTTGCTGAGTGACGCGATTGCGCTGGATTTCATGATGACTGTCGGATTCGATGAAGGGGTTCGGCGCGTGGTGATCGGGGACGTCCGGCCGCGCGGCGAGAGCGGCAAGCAGGTGTTTCCATGCTTGCCCTTCGTGTGCCGCACGGACCGGTCGTCCGCGCGTTGTTGTTTACTTCGACAGCAGGGTGGAGAGCGGAACCTTCGATTGATAGAGGTTTTGCACTTCGCTCTGGCTCAGCGCGCGTGTCCACATCGAGACGTCGGAGAAGGCGATCGGCACGTAGTCGGCCGCGTTGATCGCATAGCCCTTGTTTTTCGCGAACAGGCCGGTGCCGTCCTCGCCCATGCCGAAGCCGATCTCGCTGGTGTTGCTGTTCACGCCGTTCAGACCGCTCAGCAAGCCGGCCGTGAACACCGCGGCCGGCACGGTGGTCGAGATCTTCGTGCAGTTCGTCGAGCTGACGGCCGGGTCGCAGAGATAGAGGATCTGGGCCGAACCCGCATCGCCGGCGTTGTCGAGTTCGTACTGGTTCAGGTTCATGACCATCGCGACATAGAGCCAGTTGCCGGCCGAGTACGAGGTGCCGGGCGAGGTCTTGGTATCCGACCGGTAGGTGGAGCTGTTTTGCGCACTCGACACGAAATCGAAGCCGCAGCCGAACGAACCGAGAAGAATGCCGGGTTCGGCGCCCGAGGTCGCATAGCCGTTCTTGTTGCCGAAGATCGGCACGCCACCCGAATCCGGGCAGACCGGCGCCTTGTACCAGAAGCCGATCGTGAACGCGCCGCCGGTGGCCGTGCTCGTCGGCGCATTGGTGAGCGCGGCGGACTGGATGGCCTGGTTCACCACGTCGAGCGAGGGACTGTTCGGCGCGAGCAGATAGCCGTCGTAACTGGCGGCGTCGACATTGGCCGGCGTCACTTCCAGTGCATTGCCGCCGAACGGGTCGGGATAGGCGGTGCCGGCACTGTTCACGCCATTGGCGATCAGGTCTGGCTTGAACGGCGCCAGCGTGCTGTTGTTGAAGTAGTCCGTTTCGGGCGTCGTGTTCAGATTCGCCGAGCCCATCGGATAGTACTCCTGCAGGCCCGTGGTCGAGACCGTCAGCGGTACGGGAACGACATACGAGATCGATGTCGTGAGGAGCGATGTCGGTGCGGTGGCGGCCACCACGGTGTAGTTAAGCTGATAGGCGCCCGTTGCGACCAGATACGATCCCAGACCGTGGTCCGTATACGTGGCCGTGCCTGCGGGCAGCGAGGCGATCTGCGTGCCGTTGCGGTAGATCGTGATGGCTTCGCCCGACGGCGCGATCCAATTGAGCGTCACGTTGACTGCCGACGTGTTGTTCGAATTGATCGTCGCGGTGAGGTCGGTGACGGGACTCGCGCCGAGCAGTTGCGCGCCATCGAGCAGATAGTTCGCGGCGCTCGGTGCGTGCCCGAGAAAGGACAGGATCGTGGGCGTGACATCGGCGATGCTCGCATACGAGTACAAGCCACTGAGCGTGGGCGGCACGGTGGCGCCGACACTGGCACCGGCTGCATTCGCGGGCTGGTTCATGCCGATGAACGCGGTCGATTCGGGTTCGAGCGGCAGGCCGTCGTCGCTGCCGTTCGCGCTCAGGCCGTGCCCGGAAGTCACGATAACGAGCCATTGGCTACCGGCATTCTGCTGCGTGGCGGCCACCAGTTGACCGACGTTCGCATCGAGCGATTGCAGGGCGCTCAGATATTGCGTGGAATTCGGCCCGTAGTTTTCCGAAGCGTCTTCTGCGTCGTGATATTGCGCGACGACGGTTGCATAGCTCGCGTTGCCGATCAGCGCCAGCGCGCCGTCCGTCACGCAATGCGCGACGGATGAGTTTTGCGAGCAGTCCGTCAAGGTATCGAGATTGCCGTCGCTGTGGATCGGCGAGAGCATTTGAGCCAGTCCGCTCGATGCCACGGCTGCGCCGTTCAGGCCGTTGCCGTTGGCCTTGATCGTGTCGAAGATCGTGCTGCCGGCAATCAGCGAATTCGGCGCATCGCTATAGACCTGATGCTTTTCGGCCCAGTTGCCGGTGAGCAGCGTGGCCCATGACGGCGTATCCAGATTCGGCGTCTGGTTGTTGGTGGCGGCCATGCCGCCGCTATAGGCCAGTCCGATATTGAGTTTCGACAGATTGGGCAGCGTGCCGTTGGCGATCCCGGCTTGCACCGCGTTATACGTCGCGCCATCGAGGCCGATCACGAGGACACGGTTGGCCTGGGTCGACGCGCTGGGAGTGGAAGCGGTTGCGCTTTGTCCATTGCCGGGCGTCGTGCTGTTCGACGCGCTTGGCGTGTTGTTGCCCGATCCGCTGCAGGCGGCAAGCACGCTTGCGAGCACGAATGCGCAAACTGTGGCGCCGGTTCGCATGAGGTGTCGTTGCTTCCGGAGAGGGTGGTCGATTCTCATGCTTGTGCCTGTTGGGGTCGTTAAGGAGCGCAAGCATACGAATCGCGATTGACGCGAATGTGACGGTGTAGACGAGATATTTGACGGGATATTTCGTAGATTGTGTTGAGCGTTTGATTCGCTCCGCGATACGCGCGGTGCAGGCTTATGTCGGTATTCCTGATGTTTACGCTTTCCTCCATGCCGTTGTTTCACCAGTGGTTTTCTGAATGGGCGAAGCGGCTTCGGATCGCAAGTCCGACTATCGGACAAAGAGACAAAAAACAGGCTCCTGTTTATCTGGTTTCCTAATCAATTTACTGCGTTGCAAGTTTTTGTTCGAGATCGAGCGGGGAAGATATGGGGTGCTGATGGAGAAGTTCTTTGGCGGCCTTTTCTGGCCGTAGCCCGCTTGCGCCAGGGGGAGCAAGATGAGATATCTTGAAGAGGCCATCTTCTGGCGGCGTGCCGATATACGAACCACGGGGAATGGTCGTATACCGTCAGAAATGCGGGCGTTGCTGGACCGTGGTCAGTTTGGGGGATTTCGATGAGCCGGGAGCAGCGCGCCGGCTCACCGGAAACGAATCACTTCAACGATTCGTTATCCTGAGACGTCGAGAGCATCCGCTCCACATACCGCGCAATCAGATCCACCTCCAGATTCACCCGCACCCCTTCACCCAGATGCTTGAGCGAAGTCACCTGCACGGTATGCGGAATCAGGTTGATCGAAAACTCGCAGCCCTCGTCGCGATCTTCAACCGAGTTGACGGTGAGGCTCACCCCATTGACTGTAATCGAGCCTTTATACGCGAGGTAACGTCCAATCTCGCGCGGCGCGAGAATGCGCAGTTCATGCGATTCGCCGACCGGCGCAAAACGCGTGACCGTGCCGAGCCCATCGACGTGGCCGGAAACGATATGCCCACCGAGCCGGTCGTGCGCGCGCAGCGCTTTCTCGAGATTGACCTCGCCGGTTGCGCCGAGCCCTACCGTGCGATTCAGGCTTTCGCGTGATACGTCCACTGCGAACGAGTGGCCGGTCATTGCGACTACCGTCATGCAGGCGCCCTGAATCGTGATGCTGTCGCCGAGCTGCACGTCCGTGAGGTCGAGGCCGCCAGCTTCGACGTTCAGACGCACGCCCGCGTCGCCGCTCGTGCCGAGCGGTTTGACTGATTCGATGCGGCCCACTGCCGCGACGATTCCTGTAAACATCGTGCTAGTCCTTGATCATTTCGAAACGGAAGGGGACGTGTGATCGGTCCCGGGTACGGTATGCGCCGCGAAGCGCGCGAGAATCCGCAGATCGTCGCCGATCCGCTCGATCGTGTGGAAGTTCAGCTTGACGCGCTTTTCGAGCAGGTCGGGCGCGGCGAGGTTGAACATGCTCATCGAGTCCACGCCGAGCAGGCTCGGCGCGAGATACACGAGCAGTTCGTCGACGCAGCCTTCGCGCAGCAGCGAGCCGTTCAGCTTGTAGCCCGCTTCGACATGCAGCTCGTTCACGCTGCGCTCGCCGAGCACGCTGAGCAGCCGAGGCAGATCGACCTTGCCGGCCTCGTTCGGCAGCGACACGATTTCGGCACCGCGATCGCGCAGCACGCTCGCGCGTTCGGCGAGGCGCTGATCGAGATGGCCGCAGAAGATCAGCGTCGGCGCGCCGGCGAGAATCTGCGCGTCGGGCGGCACGTCGAGCTGGCTGTCGATCAGCACGCGGTGCGGCTGGCGCGGCGTATCGACCGCGCGCACCGTCATGCGCGGATTGTCCTCGCGCACGGTGCCGATGCCGGTCAGGATGGCCGAGGCGCGCGCGCGCCATGCATGGCCGTCGGCACGCGCGGCCGCGCTCGTGATCCACTGGCTCTCGCCCGACGGCAAGCCGGTGCGGCCATCGAGCGACGCCGCCACTTTCATGCGCACCCACGGACGGCCGCGCGTCATGCGCGACACGAAGCCGATGTTCAGCTCCTGCGCTTCGTTGGCGAGCAGTCCGCAGCGCACCTCGATGCCGGCGTCGCGCAGCATGGCGAGGCCGCGGCCGGAGACCTGCGGGTTCGGGTCTTCCATCGCCGCGATGACGCGGCCGATCTGCGCTTCGATCAGTGCGTTCGCGCACGGCGGCGTGCGGCCGAAGTGGCTGCACGGTTCGAGCGTCACGTAGGCGGTCGCGCCGCGCAGATCATGACCGCGCGAGCGTGCGTCCTTCAGCGCGCGCACCTCCGCATGATCCTGGCCGGCCGGCTGCGTGAAGCCTTCGCCGATCACCTCGCCATTCCTGACGAGCACGCAGCCGACGCGCGGGTTCGGGTCGGTCGTGTACATGCCGCGCTTCGCGAGTGCGAGCGCGCGTTCCATATGGACGAAATCGGTTTGCGAAAACATCGGTGTCCGTTGGCTACGGTGGCTGGGTGTTGCTGTTGTGGCGGCTGTTGCTGCTTCAGGCATTGGGCTTTTCAACCCTTCAGCGCCGCGAACGCGCCGCGCGCGGCGTCGAGCGTCGCGTCGATCACCGCGTCGTCGTGCGCGCTCGACACGAAGCCCGCTTCATACGCGGACGGCGCGAAGTACACGCCCGCGTCGAGCATCTTGTGGAAGAACGCGTTGAAGCGCGGCACGTCGCTTTGCGTGACTTCGGCGAAGCTCGCCGGGATCGACTCGCGGAAGTAGAGGCCGAACATGCCGCCGATGGCATCGGCTGCGAACGGCACGCCTGCTTCGCGCGCCGCCTGTGCGAGACCTTGCGTCAGACGCGTGGTGCGCGCGGCGAGCGTGTCGTAGAAACCGGGTGCCTGGATCAGTTGCAGCGTCTTCAGGCCGGCCGCGACCGCGATCGGATTGCCCGACAGCGTGCCCGCCTGGTAGACGCCGCCGAGCGGCGCGAGATGCGCCATGATGTCGCGCCGGCCGCCGAACGCTGCCGCCGGCATGCCGCCGCCGATCACCTTGCCGAGGCAGGTGAGGTCCGGCGTAATGCCGTAGACCTGCTGCGCGCCGCCGAGTGCGACACGGAAGCCGCACATCACTTCGTCGAAAATCAGTACCGCGCCGTGCTCGGTGCACAGGCGCCGCAGCGTCTGCAGGAATTCGGGTGTGGCGCGCACGAGGTTCATGTTGCCGGCGACCGGCTCGACGATCACCGAGGCGATCTCGTTGCCGAAGGCCTTGAACGCTTCTTCGAGCGCGGCGACGTTGTTGTATTCGAGCACGGTGGTGTGCTTCGCGATGTCGACCGGCACGCCCGCCGAGGTCGGGTTGCCGAAGGTCAGCAGACCCGAGCCGGCCTTCACGAGCAGGCTGTCCGCGTGGCCGTGATAGCAGCCCTCGAACTTGACGATGCGGCTGCGGTTCGTGAAGCCGCGCGCGAGACGCAGCGCGCTCATGGTCGCCTCGGTGCCGCTCGACACCATGCGCACCTGCTCGATCGACGGCACCAGCTTGCAGATTGCCTCGGCGATCTCGATTTCCGATTCGGTCGGCGCGCCGAACGAGAAGCCGTTCGCGAGCACGCGCTGCACCGCTTCGAGCACTTCCGGATGCACGTGGCCGAGGATCATCGGCCCCCATGAGCCGATGTAGTCGGTATAGCGCTGGCCGTCGGCGTCCCAGAAGTAGGGGCCTTGCGCGCGCTCGACGAAGCGCGGCGTGCCGCCGACCGAGCGGAAGGCGCGCACAGGCGAGTTCACGCCGCCGGGAATGGTGCGTTGCGCGCGTTCGAAGAGGGTTTCGTTTCTGGACATGACGATGGCTGGAATAGCTGGAATTGGGGTTGCGCAGCGGCGCAGAGGGCCTGCGGGTGATTCCCGCGGGCGATTCGCGCGATGCCGGGATAGGTGGGGAAATTGTACCGGAGTCGGCGTGGACGGGCTGTGCAGACGGGCTTGCCGGTTGCGCGCCGGCGGGCTTTTATCGGCCTCGGCGGGTGCGCTTCGTTCGATGCCGGGTTCGATGCCGGGTTCGATGCCGGGTTCGATGCCTCGTTCGAGTACCGGTTAGGCGTTTCGTTCCGTTGTGGTTCGGTGAGGCGTGGTGCTGGCCGCTGGCGCGTGAGCGAGCGAGACTGGGTTGGACTGTGCGAGGTGAGGCGGATGGTTTTCGTTCTGGCTGGGTTCAATCTTCCGCTGCGCGTTTTGTCGCGGTCTTGCGTGGCACGGCCTTGGCGCGAGGCGTTTTGACGGCCGGGGCGTGGCGGGTTCCGGCGCGGGCCGGCTGTGCCGTGCTTTCGCTCCCGCTTTCGCGCTTGTTCGCGCTCCCGCTCGTCCGCGTCGCGGCGGATTTCCCGCCAGCGGCATTCGCCGTCGCCTTTTGCGCTGCGGCTGCATGCGCCGTGACCTTCGTCGAGCGTGTCCGCCCAACCGGCGTGTCGAGCTTTGGCGGCTTGCGCTTGCCAGTCAGCTCGGCCCAGCGCTTTTCAAGCGCGCCCTCGGCGATCGGCTTGATGATCGTGCCCGAACTCTGGGCGTCCCATGTTTGCACCGAGAACGGATGCACGCGCAGCTGCTCGCGCGGAATCACCGGCGCCTCGTGCGCATCGACGAGCCAGTCGTAGACGAAGTCGATGCACAGGCGATAGCCGCGTTTGGTCGACGCGTCCGGCACTTCGTAGGGGGCGCGCGTCACGTAGCCCGAGCCGAAAATGCCCTTCGGCTCCTGAGCGACGCGATGCAGGAACACGCGATCCCCGGGCAGGATGCCGCGTGCAAAGCCGCAGCCCCATACATCGGTCACGGCGACCCCGGCGGCGACGCGTTTCGCGATGTCGGGCAGCTCGGGCCACGGCCATTTCTTGGGGCTCCAGATCAGCAGGAAAGCGGTCATCGCAAGCTCGAAACAGGATGGATGGGCGTCGGGCCGCAGCGCTTCGCGCGTGCGAGGCTCGGCGCTCGCGGCTGCGTCTCGTGATGCGGCAGGACGGTGATGCGGCAGGACGTGCACGCGGCAGCTTAACCGATCGGCGCGGCGCTTGCGGCGCAGCGTTACCACGGCCGCCGCCGCCGTCCGGGCCGGTGCGGCGGCCATGGTGGCCGATTGCTCACGCGGCGAGGCGCGGGCGGCGGTGATCGTTCGACCGTCGCGTACAATCGGGGCCATCAGGCTGTTACGGCCCCGCTTTGCCCGTCGCGCGGCCGATGTCCGCGCGGCTCCATCCGGATTTCCCCATGTCTTACGTCGTCAAGCGCCGGCCCGATGGCCGGCTGATCCTGCTGCTCGGTGCGCTGGCCGCATGCGGGCCGCTTTCCGTCGACATGTATCTGCCGAGCCTGCCGACCATCGCGCAGGCCTTCGCGGTCAGCACCGCCGCCGCGCAGTCGACGCTCACGAGCTTCATGGCCGGCTTCTCGATCGGCATGCTGCTCTATGGTCCGCTGTCGGACACGTATGGCCGCCGGCCGGTGCTGCTCGGCGGCATCGCCATGTTCGCGCTGGCGAGCATCGCGTGCGCGCTGTCGTTCTCGATCGGCTCGCTGGTCTCGTTCCGCTTCGTGCAGGCGTTGGGCGCGGGCGCGGCCTCCGTGCTCGCGCGGGCGATCGCGCGCGACGCGCACGAGCCGGCCGACGCCGCGCGCGTGCTGTCGATGATCGCGATCGTCACGTCGATCGGCCCGCTGCTCGCGCCGCTGATCGGCGGACAGTTGTTGCTGCTCGGCGGCTGGCGCATGATCTTCGTCCTGCTGACGCTGTTCGGCAGCGCGTGCGCGGTGACCGCCTACCTCAAGGTGCCGGAGACGTGGCCGCGCGAGAAGCGCGCGCAGTCGGCGCTGCTCAAGTCGTTCGGCGCGTATGGCGCGTTGCTGCGCGATCCGGTCGCGTGGGGGCATATGCTGTGCGGCGGCATGGCGTTCGCGTCGATGTTCGCGTACATCACGGCGACGCCGTTTGTGTACATCGAGTATTTCCACGTATCGGCGCAGCATTACGGCTTTCTGTTCGCGCTGAACATCGCCGGCATCATGTTCGGCAATTACATGAACACGCGGCTGGTCGGCCGGCTCGGCCCGGTGCGGATCATTTCGTTCGCGGCGACCGTGAGCTTCGTCGCGTCGCTGTTCGTCAGCATCGTCTCGCTGACCGGTTTGGGCGGCTTGTGGTCGATCGTATTCGGCCTGTTCTTCGTGGTCGGCGTGGTGGGCCTGTTGACCGCCAATTGCACGACCGATCTGATGCATCGCTATCCCGTCAACGCGGGCGCGGCGGCGGCCGTGTTCGGCGCGGTGCAGCTCGCGCTCGGCGCGTTGTCGAGTATCGCGGTCGGCTTGTGGCAGGACGGCTCGCCGCAGGGGATGGGGGTCGTGGTCGGCGTCGCCGGAACCTTGTGTTACGTCGGACGGATGCTCGTGATTCGCCGGCACCGGCCGAAGGCGCCCGTCGCGGCGGCGTGAGGGTGGCTGAGGGCACGCTGACTATTGCGTGGGCGCTTCGCGAAGCTGGTACGGGCGCCATTGCGCGGATGCACCGTGGGCGGAGCGCGGTGTCGGCGTGGTGTGCCGTATGCGTTGCCGCTCCTGTCTTGTGTCGAGGTGTCGCGTGTGACGCGATGATGTGCATCTACGGAAAACACCTGGTGTTGCGCGCGCGCCACCGTGAGTTTCGGATTGCGTTGCTATGATGAAGCCACTGTTCCTCGGAGCGGCAATCATGGCGATCAAAGACCTGATGAACGGCGAGCGGCAACACGCTGCATTCGCCGAAGCGCAAAGGCTGGCAGATAGCGGCGCTTATTATGATTACACCGACATCGAATACGTCTTGCGCTTTGATTACGGGTTGACGGATGTATCGGCTCTGCTCGAAGGGCAGTTGATGCATCGCGATCTGAATCGCCGTTGCGCCGATGCGCGCGAGAAGCTGGAGATGGCTGGCGCGTGAGGGGGCGGTGGTTAAGTGGAGTGGGGCTTCGAGCGATGTATTTGCCACTCCCTTGCCGAGTCAATCCTCGTCTTCAAGCCAGATGCAGAAATATTGTCCATCTTCACTACTTACGACAATGCCTGAGTCAAATGTTGAATCTGTCAGGCCGTTCCATGAATTCGACAGCGCCGATGTCCTGTTCGAAAAATATCTGCTATCAGTAGATTCGTTTTCGGAAATTATTCTTTCAGCTAGTTCGGCTGCCTTCCTGCTGTCCATGCATTCGTAGTCGTAGGCCTGTCCTTTCCAGAGAAGATGCGTGAGGATAGCAATTGCGTTGGCTCTATCCTGCGCTACCAGCGCAGCTCTATCTGGGGTCAAGCCGAATTTTTTCAACACCTGGGACAGGTCATTCGAATAATCCAGAATGCTGGAAATTCTGATCATCGTTGGACCTCTCGCAGCAAGGATTTCCTTGATTGGATTCATTTGAATATTCCCCTCAATTAGATATCCAGATAGGCGGTAAGAATGAAATATGGCATTCCGTTGTATGCCTTATGCCGAAGAACAACGGTGACCTTGCATTTCCGTCGGGCTGATCGACTGGCGTGTTAGTCCTGAGGCCAGTTGCGGAGCACTCAGTACAACACGAACACCATCGTCATCGTTATTGATCTGGATCACTGAGAAATTCCCATCATTTCCATTTTTATCGGGATCTCAGCCTACCAGGCGGTTCCAGTGTTTTGCTATGGGATTGGGATGAAAGTGGAGCGCCTGTAACACGCCATGATTCGAATGGCGAACGCCCGAATATGGGCAGGCCGACGTATGGAGGCATCCAGAAGGCGCGCGAATCCCGGTATCGGTCAGGGATGGGCTGGAAACGAGTTCGTGCTAGATGCTGGACAGCAAAAACAAAACCCCGCACATCTCGCGATCTACGGGGTTTCATCGATCAAAACTGGCGGAGGCGGTGAGATTCACAGTAAAGCCGCAAACGCCCGCCCAGTATGGGTTACCACGGACAGCCCACGCGCAGTTACCACGAAAGTAACCACGATTGCGGTAACACCGGATTTTTTGCGCCCGTTGCGCGTGCACGACACACCGCCCAGCCGCCTGACGTGCGCTGTTCGCGCAGTCAATTGCGCAGCAACGTTGCAGCGCCTGCCGCTGCTATTGGGCGGGTATTTAAAAGCATCGATTAACAAATATCATCAATGACTGGTAGTAGCCTAGTACCGGGGCAAAATTGGGCTATTTAGCCCGTTTTTAACGCTGGTGCAAAATCTGGCTTTATCCAGCGCTTGGAGCGGCTATTGAGTGCCGTAATACGCAACGTTATTATTGGTTTCACTTACCCCAGCAAAGGAGTGAAAACCATGGCCCGACCCAAATCAGCGCTTACGGTCACAGCGACCTGTATCAAGATTCCACTTGAACTGAAAGCGCAGGCCAAAATTGTGGAACAGAAAACCGGGGCTACCCTCAGCGGAATTGTGCGCGTGGCGCTAACCAGGTATCTGAATGAAATGCTGGCCAAAGAGCAGCAGGGGGCAGCATGAAAAACGTGCAGGTAATCGAGCGGACGGCCAAGCGTTTTAAGGCCCTTGGCCTGCTGTCGAAAGTGCTGGTATTTGGCAGCATTGTTCTAATGCTGTTCAATCTCCAGCCCGTTCGGCTTTTCGTACCGCTGGTGATATTGGCTTTCATTGCAGGGCTGGTGCTGGCGCTATATACACGCGTTGCCGTTTGGTGGAACCACGGCTAAAACAGGAAGTACCGCGCGAAGTACAGGCAGTAGCAGCAGTAGGCAGAAACAGCAGCACCAAAGAAAAAACCGCGCGATCCCTAGCGGGGATACAAGCGCGGTTAAAAGAGTTTCACGTGTGGCGTTGATTATACGCATGCCACCACAGCACAGACAAGGATTTTCTGATAACCCTGTCAATTAGGTGGTGTAGTCATGCAACTTTCAAAAACTGAAATCCTGGCCGTAGCCAGCGCCGCGCAATCAATTGCGCAGACTGACAAACCGGATAACTGCGCTAAAAAGGCCCGCCGTGTGGTGGGTTTACCTAATAGCCCCCGCCGTGGCTGTAATGCCAATGATCTACCAGCCTGTAACTGGAATGGCCTGGCTGTCATGATCGTTGACGATGCCCGGTTTAACACGAAAACGCACAATCGCCCTAAAGCGGCGAGTATCGCCTATTGGCAGGCGTATTTCAAAGGCTGTTCAGAAAGAACCGCGCGCACGGCTATCAGGGACGCGCTGGCCAGTGGCCTGCTGGAAGTCACGTACAGCATGTTCAATGGCAGCAACACCCCGCATTATCTCTACATTGGTCCGGATGTTAAATCCAGTACCCATGTCGGAAATGACACCCCTGGCGAAAATGACACCCCCCATGTCAAAAACGTCACGTCTATTACAGACAGTATCAGCAGCAGTAACTTAAAGACAGAAATATACAAACAGGCATTGCCTGCGGCAGATGCCATCAGCCCTGAGATAAGCGGACAGGAGAACAGCGAGAATCAAACCCCAACCCCTGATGCTGAGAAAGTAGTCCCGAAAATTTCAAAAAAGAAACCCGGACCAAAATCCAAAGTAACCCCTAGTGGTGACTGGCAGCATTACCGCAGGCTGGAAAAGACTCACGACATGGATGCGCTACTAGCGCTGTGTGTGCAAGCCTGTCTGGTGAAGGAAGACCGGCAGATGCTGGCTGATGCTGAATGCTCAATGCTTGAGCGGCTAGAGCACGCAATCACTGGTAGTGCGCTTGATAAGACGCTAGAGGACTTCCTGGAGTTCTTTGGCAAGGGCAGCGGCCCTGAATGGCAGGCCTTCTGCAACGCTGCCGAAGATCACGCGGGCAAGGAACTGCACGCACCGACGAAACCCAGCCTGGCGTTTATGGTGAAGCACGTGCAGACGTTCGTTGATGTCATCAACACCAGCTTGGGGCTGTATGGGCCGCCAGCACCTAAGCAGCCCGCGCCCGCGCAATCAATTGCGCAACCCGTAGCAGTCACGGAGGACAGCACCATGATCACGATTAAGCCAGCCAAGGCCATCAGCGAGCCCGCAGCGCCGCTGGCCAGCGCTAGCCCATGCAAGGATACGGGTTGATCGGTTTCTAGCCTACGCAGGTATTCCAGTCGCCGTAGTTTGGTTTTGTTATGGTGCACTACTCTGGATTCGAGCAGGGTTCAAGCAAACCCCGCGCGAGCCATGAAGTTTAATGACGCGGGGTCCGGTATGATGGCTTGCCTTCCGACTGTCATCACGCCAACGATGAAAAAGCTACGGTCCCGCAAATGGCCCACGCTGTCCCGCGCGGGTTTCACGATTAATACGCCCGGGCCGTCAGAGCCTAAACCTCACTGGTTCCGTGAGTCGATCAAGCACCCGGCTGTGCTGGTGATCTTGGGTTTCATTCTGACTGGACTCATTGGTCGCTGGCTTGCCGACGTGCAGGATGAAAAGCAGCGCCAGCGTGAAGCGGTTGTTCGGAGCATGGATGATTTGCGCCGTTCGATAGACGATCTATCCGCCGCATTTTCTGGTTATTTTGATCACGCCGTTGCGTTGGTAGACCTGATGGAAAAAGGCGCACCTGCCGACAAGATCGAGCAGGCGCGAACCAGCATGGATGCTGCCCGCGAGAAATGGGATGAACGGTTGGCGGTTGACGGGCCGAACATCCTGCAACGCTATCCTGTGAATCCCGATAACACAGGCAGTCCCAATATAGAACTATTGCTCAATGACATTGAACTAGGGACCAGCTTCATAGAATCATGTATTGGGCGGGGCACGTTGGAAAAGCGGGAAAAGCCAATTCTGGATCACCGCTACCAGCTTTTTTGCCATGATACGACTCAGAAAAATAGTGTAGATGCCGGTTATCGCCTTACTACAACAGATGTTTGTTTGAGGATGTTTGCCAGACTTATGCGGCCCGATCCAAAAAACGATTTTTCCGATGAACCGGTTGACCGTAGGTATCAGCAGTTGACCTATAAAACGGTGCAGACAAATTGTGACTTGCAGTATTTGACTGGTTTGACTGACCAGCAAGGACATCCCCGCCAGTAGTCAGTGCAATCAATTGCAATTAGCTGGCCGCCGCATTTTCACTTGCTGATCGCGGGCTTTTCATGACTGGCCCCCTTCAAGGAATTTCAGAAGGGTGGAGTTTTTCCAGAATGACATGTTTCCCTCATGAAAATCTGGAGGGGGGAATTCCTTGTTTTTGATCCGGTTATACAGGTTTGTGCGGCCAATCCGTAGAATTGCCTGAACATCAGTTGTTCGCAGACGACCGGGTAAGCGGAGATCAATGGCCGGTACTTCGCGCACTGTTCTTACGCGTGTTTTCTTTGCCGGTTCTTCTGCGGGTGAGTCCGCGCAATCAATTGCGCAAGAGCCAGTGGCAGGCTTTACAAATTTAACGGACATGGAGCGTCCCTCACTAAGGCCGGACTCCATTCCGCTGGGTTAGAGATAATCTGCTGCTGGTGAGTCCGTAATCGTTCGTGCGGGTTCACCAGAGTTCATATAATCTCACGGCTAGTTACCCAGTCATTGATGATATTTGTTAATCGACCGTTTTAAGCACCCCGCCCAATAGCAGGGCGCTGGTGGTGGTAGTCAGCTTTTCAATAGCTGGGCATCAAGAAAATCTGCCCACCAGTTCATCATGCTTTTGCGGTGCGGGAGATACAGCGCCCGGTTATATGCCGCTGCTACCTGATTTGCTGGCACGTGCGCTAGCTGTCGCTCTATCCAGTCCGGTTCAAACAGATTCGATTCATGTAGGGCCGTGCTGGCTACAGCCCTGAAACCGTGGCCGGTCATTTTCCCGCGATACCCAAGCCGGTATAACGCGAATAACAGCGTGTTATTGCTGATCGGCTTTGCCGGATTGCGCCCAGGCAATACCCATTCAGAATCCCCGGCCAGTGTCTTTAGCTGCTTGAACAGCCGCACGGCTTGCGGGGCGAGCGGCACCAGCAGATCTTTTTTTGCTTTCATGCGCTGGCCGGGAATAACCCACATTCCACCGTCATCAGGATTTTCAGGTAGCTGTAGTTCACCCCATGTCGCGCCGATCAATTCGCTGGTTCGCACGAACGTTAATGCCAGCAATTGCAGCGCAATACGGGTCTGCCGGTCCCCGCTGATTGGTGGCTGGTCATATTGGCTAATGTCGCGCAATAACTGCGGTAGTGCCTTTTCCTTCACCGCTGCCTGATTGGACTTCACGTGAGGGGCCAGCGCCCCGCGCAAGTCCGCTGTGTGGTCACGTTCACCCCTGCCGGTGGCGATGCCATAGCGCAGCACCTGACCCACCACGCCCATGACCCGGTGCGCCAGATCGGTAGCGCCGCGCTGTTCGATCTTTCGCAGGGCCGTGAGTATCTCAGGCGGGCTGAGTTCAGCAATGGGCCGTGCGCCGATGGCCGGGTAGATGTTGCGCTCCAGCCGCCGCTGTACGTCCAGCGCATGCGAGGCCGCCCACGTGCCTACCTGCTTGCCGTACCACTCCTTTGCAACTGCTTCAAAGGTGTTGGCCGCAGACAGGGCAGCAGCGGCTTTATCAACCTTGCGCTGTACGCCCGGGTCTAGGCCATCGCTTAGCTGCTTCTGTAGCTTGTCGCGCTGTTTCCGTGCATCGGCCAGGCTGACCGCTGGGAACACGCCCAGCGACAGGCTCTTTTCCTTGCCCGCGATCCAGTACCGCATGCGCCAGTACTTGGAACCATCGGCAGATACCCACAGGTAGAGCCCGCCACCGTCTGACAGCTTGCGTATGGACTTGCCCTGAGGAGCGGTGGCGTTTTTGACTTCCAGTGCGGAAAGCAGATCGGTAGCCATGGTGGTAACTCCCGTGCGTGGTAACTCCTGGAGGAGATTTGATGCTACCACGGTAGTTACCACGGTTTTGGGCTGGATTTACACGAACACAGACGACCAGTTACGAACACGAACGGACAGGACAGGAAAGCCCGGAGGCCTTGTCTGGCGGGGCTTGCGGGGGATTTTTGAGCCGGAAACGCAGGCGGGGCGGGGGAGTGCAGCAGGGTGTGGTGGCGGAGGCGGTGAGATTCGAACTCACGGAAGGATTGCTCCTTCGCCGGTTTTCAAGACCGGTGCCTTAAACCACTCGGCCACACCTCCAAACCGCAAATTGTAACCTGAAAATTGCCGGTCGCGGAGCCCGGTTGGGCCTCGGCTACCGCGAATTAACGCGCATCCTTCAGAAACAGCGCCTGCAAATCGTTCAGGAACGCCTGGCCGAGCGGTGTCGGCGCGATCTTTTCGTGATCGCGCGTGATGAGCTTGCGCCGCTCGGCTTCCTGCAACGCCGGCTCGATCGTGGTCATCGAAAGGCCGGTGCGCTCGGCGAAGCGATGCACCGGAAACCCCTCCACGAGCCGCAGCGCATTCAGCATGAATTCGAACGGCAGATCGCGCGGCCCGACCTCGTGCTCTTCCTGCACGGCCGCGCCGGCCTTCGCCTGCTCGATGAACGTCGCGGGATGCTTGTAGCGCGCCTGGCGCAGCACGCGATTCGGAAACGACAGCTTCGTATGCGCGCCCGCGCCGATGCCGAGATAGTCGCCGAAACGCCAATAGTTCAGGTTGTGCTTGCTTCGCCGATGCGGCTTCGCATACGCCGACACCTCGTAGCGCTCGTAGCTGGCCTCGGCCGTGCGTTGATGAATCCAGTCCTGCATGTCGGCCGACGCATCGTCGTCGGGCAACGCGGGCGGGAACTTCGCGAACAGCGTGTTCGGTTCGAGCGTGAGGTGGTACAGCGACAGATGCGGCGGCGCGAACGACAGCGCTGTTTCGACGTCGGCCTGGCATTCGGCGAGCGTCTGCTGCGGCAACGCGAACATCAGGTCGAGGTTGAAATTCTCGAATGTGGTCGCGGCGACTTCGACCGCATGGCGCGCCTGGGCCGCGTCGTGAATACGGCCGAGCGCTTTCAGATGCGCCTCGTTGAAACTCTGGATGCCCACCGAGAGCCGGTTCACGCCGCTCGCGCGAAACTGCGCGAACTTGTCGGCTTCGAACGTACCGGGGTTCGCTTCGAGCGTGATTTCTGCATCGGCGTCGAGCGGCAGCAGCGCGCGAATGTCCGACAGCATGCGCTCGAGTCCCGCCGCCGACAGCAGGCTCGGCGTGCCCCCGCCGATAAACACCGTATGCACCTGACGGCCCCACACGAGCGGCAGCGCCATTTCGAGATCGGCGCGCAGCGCGTCGAGGTAGTCGTGCTCCGGAAACGTCTCGCTTTTCCACTCGTGCGAATTGAAATCGCAATACGGGCACTTGCGCACGCACCACGGAAAATGCACGTAGAGCGCAAGCGGCGGCAGCGAAGTCAGCCGGATACTGCCCGGCGACGTGAACGCCTGGATGACGCCGTTGCCGACGTCGGCCGGCGTTGGCCTGATCGGAATCACGCTTCCTCCGACAGACGCGCGAGCAGTTGCCGCAACGCGATCGCGCGATGGCTGCTGGCGTTCTTCACCGCGGGTTCGAGTTCGGCGGCGCTCGCGTTCAGCGACGGCAGATAGAAGTACGGGTCGTAGCCGAAGCCGTGTTCGCCACGCGGCGCGTCGAGGATTTCGCCGTGCCAGCGGCCTTCGGCGATCAGCGGCTCGGGGTCGTCCGCGTGACGCACGAGCGCGAGCACGCAGTAGTAGTAACCGTGGCGATCGCTCGCGCCTCGCAATTCGTCGACCAGCCGTGCATTGTTCGCCGCGTCGCTTTTCTCGCCGCCGGCAAGCTGTGCGTAGCGTGCCGAATAGACGCCCGGCGCGCCGCGCAGCGCGCGCACGCAGAGGCCCGAGTCGTCGGCGAGCGCGGGCAGGCCGGTGAGCCTGGCCGCGTGGCGCGCCTTGGTCAGCGCGTTTTCGACGAAGGTCGGATGCGGCTCTTCCGCTTCCGGCACGTTCAGCTCGCCTTGAGCGATCAGTTCGATGCCGGCCGCGCCGAGCAGCGCCGCGAATTCGCGCAGCTTGCCCGCGTTGTTCGAGGCGAGCACGACTTTTTTCAGCGGCATGTTCAATGGCGCGCCCGCCGGGTTGGTGCCGTTGGCGCTGGGCGTGCCGCCGTCCTTGCGCGCGTCGTTCACTGCTGCACTCCCAGCGCCTGCTTCTGCTTTGCGATCAGCGTGTCGATGCCGTCGCTCGCGAGATCGAGCAGCGCATTCATTTCATCGCGCGAGAACGGCACGCCTTCCGCGGTGCCCTGAACTTCGACGAAACCGCCCGAGCCCGTCATCACGACGTTCATGTCGGTGTCGCATTGCGAGTCCTCGTCGTAGTCGAGGTCGAGCACCGGCATGCCGTCGTACACGCCGACCGAGATCGCCGCGACGTAATCGCTGATCGGCGAGCTTTCGATGCGGCCCGTCGCGAGCAGTTTCGCGACCGCGTCATGCGCGGCGACGAACGCGCCCGTGATGCTCGCCGTGCGTGTGCCGCCGTCGGCCTGGATCACGTCGCAATCGATGTGGATGGTGCGCGCGCCGAGCTTCTCGAGATCGAACACCGAGCGCAGCGCGCGGCCGATCAGGCGCTGGATTTCCTGGGTGCGGCCGGTCTGCTTGCCGCGCGCGGCTTCGCGGTCGCTGCGCGTATGCGTGGCGCGCGGCAGCATGCCGTATTCGGCGGTGAGCCAGCCCTGGCCGCGGTCGCGCAGAAACGGCGGCACGCTTTCGTTGACGCTCGCCGTGCAGATGACCTTGGTGTCGCCGAACTCGACCAGCACCGAGCCCTCGGCGTGCTTCGTGTAATGACGCGTGATGCGCACGTCGCGCAACTGGTTGGCCTGGCGGCCGCTGGGGCGGCGGGTGTCGTTGATCATGTCGGATAGGGTCGAAAGAGGTCGGAAGGAAGGCGGGGGAAAGGTGCAATTTTACCGCCGATCGGGTGGCGCGGCGACGCGGGCGAACGATGCGCGAGGCCACGTGCGGGGAGGCTCCTATTGCAACCGGAGCAAAAACCGATGCCGGGCAAACGCAGCTTCGCATGAGGAATGCGATTGCGGCGAGCGCAAGCGCGCCATGTTGCCGGCGGCATATCGTCCTGCTTTTCGACGAGCGTTCGCACCGAACGTTCGCATGCCGTTCGCACGCAACGACGTGCTGCCGCGCGTAACGGTTCGCAACCATGCCGTCGCTCCGATTGTCCTCCTGCGAGCGCATGCCGGCCCGCTTGCGCGCCCGCTTCGGGCGGGCTGCGCGAGCAAAAATGGGATAATGCCGGTTCCCCGCCTCGCGTCTCGTACACGCCGGGCGATCCGCTTCTCAGGCCGGCGTCGAACGCATGGCCGCAATCGCGAGAAATACGATGATCTACAGCATGACTGGCTATGCGAGCGCCACGCGCGAACTCGTGGCGGCCTCGGGTACTGGCGGCGTGAGCGTGTCGGTCGAACTGCGCACGGTGAACTCGCGCTTTCTCGATCTGAATTTCCGCATGCCGGAAGACGTGCGCGTCGTCGAACCGACGCTGCGCGAAATGCTGATGAACAAGCTGTCGCGCGGCAAGGTCGACATCCGCGTGAATCTGCAGCGCAGCGAGCAGTCGGCGAACGCGGGTGCGCTCAACCGCGACGCGCTCGAACAACTCGCGTTGCTCGAACGCACGGTGCTTTCGACGTTCCCTGAAGCCGGCCGTCTGCGCACCGGTGAAATTCTGCGCTGGCCGGGCGTGCTCGCCGAAAGCGGCATCGCGCCCGAGACACTGCGCGACGCGGTGCTCGCCTGCGGCAAGCAGGCCATCGCCGACCTGATCGACGTGCGCGCGCGCGAAGGCGCGCAACTCGCGAACATGCTGCTCGCCAACGTCACTGAAATGGAGGCGATCGTCGCGAAGATCACCCCGCTCGTGCCGGAGCTGATCACGCGGCATCAGCAGAAGATCGTCGAGCGTCTGCAGGAAGCACTCGGCATCGCCGCGCCCGACGCGGCCGCGACGATCGTCTCGCGCGAGGAGATCAACGAACGGATTCGCCAGGAAGTGACGATGTACGGCATCCGCATCGACATCGCCGAAGAACTGTCGCGCCTCACCGCGCACCTGAACGAAACGCGTCACGTGATCGAGAAGGGCGGCAAGGTCGGCAAGCGGCTCGACTTCATGATGCAGGAGCTGAACCGCGAAGCGAACACGCTCGGCTCGAAGGCGGCGGCCAAGGAACTCGCGGATTCGTCGATGACGCTGAAGCTCCTGATCGAGCAGATGCGTGAGCAGGTACAGAATCTCGAATAAGGCTGGAGCACCCCACATCATGACCGACCACCACCCACGCGAAAGCAGCGCGCCGCGCCATCCGTACGCCGGCGCTTATCCCGGCAATCTGTTCATGGTCGTCGCGCCGTCGGGCGCCGGCAAGTCGACGCTCGTGAATGCCTTGCTCGCGGGCGACGACGCGATCCGTCTGTCGATTTCGTACACGACGCGCCCGCCGCGTCCGAAGGAACAGGACGGCGAGCACTACCACTTCACGACCGTCGAAGATTTCATGCAGCGCCACGACGCGGGCGAGTTCCTCGAAAGCGCGGAAGTGCACGGCAACTACTACGGCACCTCGCGCGTGTGGATCGAGGAGCAGATGAAAAACGGCCATGACGTGCTGCTCGAAATCGACTGGCAGGGCGCGCAGCAGGTCAAGAAGCAGTTTCACAACGCGGTGGAAATTTTCATTCTGCCGCCGTCGCTCGAAGCGCTCGAAGAGCGTCTGAAAAAGCGCGGCCAGGACGAGCCGAACGTGATTACGCGACGCCTGCTCGCGGCCGGCGGCGAGATCGCGCACGCGGCCGAGGCGGAGTACGTCGTGATCAACGAGAACTTCGATCGCGCACTCGCCGAATTGCGCTGCCTCGTCGGCGCGACGCGCTCGCGCTTCGCCTCGCAGTACGCGCGTCACACGCAGCTTTTCATGCAGCTCGGCATCCATCTGCCGCACGCGTGAGCGCGGCGTCGTGTCGAGCACATAAGGTAGAATAAGCAACATACTGAGAAGGAACCCAACATGGCCCGCATTACCGTCGAAGACTGTCTCAAACAGATCCCGAATCGTTTCGAACTCGCGCTTGCCGCAACCTATCGCGCGCGTCAGCTCGCGCAAGGCCACACGCCGAAGATCGAAAGCCGCGACAAGCCCACCGTGCTCGCGCTGCGTGAAATCGCGTCGGGCCAGGTCGGCGTCGAAATGCTGAAGAAGGTGCCGGTTTAAGGCGCGCTGTTTTTCGTTGTTGATTGCCGTGTAATTTGAACGTGCAGACCTGCGTCCAACCCTGACCGCTACGGAGGCGACCATGAGTACCACCCCGCCCACCGCCACGGAAGTGGATCACGACGCCGACTCGCCCTCGTCTGCACGCAAGTACATCGACGCGGTCCTCGAACAGTCGTTCCGCCATCTGTTCGGGCCGACCGCCACGCCGGAGCAGCCGCGCCGGCATGACGTCGTTTCCATCGCCAGGCTGACGTCCGCCCTGTCCGGCTATCTGCAGCCGGAAGAGATCAAGGGCATCAAGGCGGCCTTCCATTTCAGCGACGAAGCCCACCTCGGCCAGTATCGCCAGAGCGGCGAGCCCTACATCACGCATCCGGTCGCCGTCGCGGAAATCTGCGCGGGCTGGAATCTCGACGCCCAGGCGATCATGGCGGCGCTGCTGCACGACGTGATGGAAGACCAGGGCGTGACCAAGGCGGAGCTCGCCGAGCGTTTCGGCGCGAAGGTCGCGGAACTGGTCGACGGGTTGTCCAAGCTGGACAAGATGGAGTTTCGCAATCGCGAGGAAGCGCAGGCGGAGAACTTCCGCAAGATGCTGCTCGCGATGGCGCGCGACGTGCGCGTGATTCTCGTCAAGCTGGCCGACCGCCTGCACAACATGCGCACGCTCGGTGCCGTGCCGCCGGAGAAGCGCCGCCGCGTGGCGCGCGAAACGCTCGACATTTACGCGCCGATCGCGCACCGGCTCGGCCTGAACAATACCTATCGCGAGCTGCAGGACCTGAGCTTCGCGAACTTCAACCCGCACCGTTACGCCACGCTCGAAAAAGCCGTCAAGGCGGCGCGCGGCAATCGGCGCGAGGTGGTCGGCAAGATTCTCGAATCGGTGCAGCGCGCGATCTCGGATGCGAAGATCGACGCCGAGGTCACCGGCCGCGAGAAAACCATCTTCAGCATCTACAAGAAGATGCGCGACAAGCAGTTGTCGTTCTCGCAGGTGCTCGACGTGTACGGTTTTCGCGTGGTCGTCGAGAGTGCGCTCGAATGCTATACCTGCATCGGCGCGCTGCATGCGCTCTTCAAGCCGGTGCCGGGCAAGTTCAAGGACTACATCGCGATCCCGAAGGTGAACGGCTATCAGTCGTTGCACACCACGCTCGTCGGCCCGTTCGGCGCGCCGATCGAGTTTCAGGTGCGCACGCGCAAGATGCACGAGATCGCCGAGGCGGGTGTCGCCGCGCACTGGCTCTACAAGAACGGCAGCGCCGATCTGAACGACGTGCAGAAGCGCGCGCACCAGTGGCTGAAGTCGCTGCTCGACATCCAGAGCGAGGCGGGCGACTCGAGCGAATTCCTCGAACACGTCAAGATCGATCTGTTCCCGGACGCGGTCTACGTGTTTACGCCGAAGTCGAAGATCATGGCGCTGCCGCGTGGCGCCACCGCGCTCGACTTCGCGTATTCGATTCACAGCGATCTCGGCAACCAGTGCGTCGCCGTGAAGATCAACAACGAGTTGCTGCCGCTGCGTACGGAGTTGAAGAGCGGCGACATCGTCGAGGTCATCACAGCGCCGTATTCGAAGCCGAATCCGGCGTGGCTCGGTTTTGTGCGCAGCGGCAAAGCGCGCTCGGCGATCCGTCATTATCTGAAGACGATGCGCCTGAACGAGTCCGTGCAGCTCGGCGAACGTCTCGTCGATCAGGCGCTGAAGGGCTACGGGCTCGCGCTGTCGGACGTGACGCCGGAAGCGTGGGAAAAGCTCGTGCAATGGACGGGCAACAAGAACCGCCAGGAAATTTTCGCGGACATCGGTCTCGGCCGGCGTGTCGCGGCGGTCATGGCCAAGCGCATCGAAGTGCTGATGAGCGGGCGCGACGCCGATGACGACGGTTCGCGTTCCGAGTCCGGCTCGGCGCCGCATGCGCCGCCGGTCGTGATTACGGGCACCGAGGGGATGTCGGTGCAATTGTCCGCGTGCTGCCGTCCGATTCCGGGCGACGACATCATGGGCTATATCGGCATCGGCCTCGGCATGGCGATCCACACGACCGACTGCCGCGTCGCGCAGCGTATCCACCGGCGCGATCCGGGCCGCTGGATCGACGTCGCATGGGCGCCGCAGCCGGGGCGTCTGTTCGACGTCGCCGTGAAGGTGCTCGTCAAGAACACGAAGGGCGTGTTTGCCCGCGTGGCGGCCGATATCACGTCGGCGGACGCGAACATCGTGCATATCGCGATGGACGAGGATTTGTCGCAGGAATCTACGATTCTGCGCTTCGTGATCCAGGTTAGCGATCGTGTCCATCTCGCCAACGTGATGCGCCGCGTGCGCACGAATCCGGACGTGATGCGCATCACGCGGGAGCGGCCGAGCGAGGAAGGGCACCACCGCCACGATGGCGGCATGCGGGTCGATCGTGAGCGCGCGGACTATTGAGTCGAGCGTATCGGCTTGGGTTCTGATTGCGCGGCAAGCTCGTTTTGACCGTGCTCTCGCCGTAGCTGGCCTGCGGTTCTTGCATTCCTCGTGCGGCATCCGGAGCGTGGCCTGAAGGCAAGTCTCACCGACTGGGGGAATGCTGATGAACGTAGCCGACCTCAATGGCGTGGCGCTCGATTATTGGGTGGCCCGCAGCCTGCATGACTTCGTGCGCGAAATTTACTTTACCGATAGCGGCGAGATCGTTGCGATTCGCGGCAATGACCGTGGTCGTCCGTGGGATGGCCGCTTTACGCCGTCCACGTCGTGGGAGACTGCCGTGGTCGTGCTCGAGCGTGCGCGGCGGCTGGACGTGCGCGAGCAGGGCGAGGCCGGTGCCGTATGCGTTGCGGAATTCCAGGGCGGGCATGGTGCTGCGCAAGGGCGGGGAGAGTCGTTGCGTACGGCGTTGTTGCGGGCGTTCGTCGCGAGCCATTTCGGCGTTACCGTGAGCGACGTGCTGCGCGAGACGCAGGCATTGACTGGTGCGCGGGCCGTGGCGATCAGCGAGCAGACGGTGGGTGGTTTTGTCGAGGATCTGCCGCGTCCGGATGGGCAGATTGGGGATATCCAGTCGTCGCCGCGATAAAACCGCCGACGACTATCGCCGCAACGGTATGCGTATCTTCCGGTAAGAACGCTTCGCGGCCGTCCGATAACGCACCCGATGGGCGCCAGGAAAAAACAAAGGGCCTTCCGACTAGAAGGCCCTTCATAGGTGGTGCGGCTGGCAGGATTCGAACCCACGACCCCTTGGTTCGTAGCCAAGTACTCTATCCAACTGAGCTACAGCCGCACGCAAAAACAGGTGATGCATTACAGCAATGAAATCGGTAAAACTTGAGGGCTTCCCAGAGGAAAGCCCTTGAATAAGGTGGCGCGGCTGGCAGGATTCGAACCCACGACCCCTTGGTTCGTAGCCAAGTACTCTATCCAACTGAGCTACAGCCGCACACAGAAACGAGATTATAGCCAATGGATTCCAAAAATGGAAGTCCATCACGGAGATTTGTGTCACAGGCCTGATCGTGTAACCATCTTGGGACGTTGTTGTAGCTTGCTGCTGTTACTGGATCACTATGAACAAGGCCTTTGTCAAAGAGTCGAGCGAAGACAGTGACGACGATCTCGACGTCGCTCAGCCCGATGTACCCGCGGGCACCAAAAACTACATGACGCCTGCCGGCTACCGGCGTATGCGTGATGAACTGCTGAATCTGATCGATGTCGAGCGACCGGACGTGGTCAAGCTCGTGTCGTGGGCGGCGTCGAATGGCGACCGCTCGGAGAATGGCGATTACATCTACGGCAAACGCCGTCTACGGGAAATCGACCGGCGCATCCGCTTTCTGACCAAGCGGCTCGATCTCGCTGAAGTGGTCGATAGCAGCAGGCAGGAGAATGTCGATCAGGTTTTCTTCGGCGCGACCGTCGAATATGCAACGGAAGATGGCGAGGACCATACCGTGACGATCGTCGGCATCGACGAGGTCGATCTGGACGTCGGCCACGTCAGCTGGATTTCGCCGATTGCGCGTGCGCTGCTCAAGGCGAAAGTCGGCGATACGGTCACGTTGTTCACACCGGCAGGCCCGCAGCCGATCGATATTCTCGACGTCAAATATCCGCCGCCCGATAACGGCGGCTAGGCAACGGCGGTTGAGCGCCCGGGCAGGGCGCAGCGCGAGCATAAAAAAAGCGCCGCGAACGGCGCCTTTCTACTGCGAATACCTCAGCAGTTTTTAGAAGCGGTGACGCAGACCCGCCGTCACAGCGACTTGCTTGTTGTTGCCCGAAGCTGCGCCGAGGCCATTGATGTTGGCGTCGACGATCGAGCCTTCGTTCGCTGCCTGATAAACGCCCTGCAGGTACACGTCGGTACGCTTGGACAGCGCATAGGCGGTTTGCAGGTCGACCTGGTTCCAGTGCACGTGCGTGCTGGACAGGTTTGCACGCGTGTACGTGTACGCAGCCGCGAGGCTCAGTGCCGGCGTCAGAGCGTAACGGGCATTGGCTTCGATGTTCTGGAACTGGGCGCTGTTGGTCGGGAGGCCAACGCCGCCCGAGATACCCGATGCGCTCTGGCTGATGCCGGCGAGACCTTGCAGGTTCGTCTGCGAGTACACGAGGCCGACCGTTGCCGGGCCGAACGCGTAGTTGGCACCTGCGCCCCACGTTTGCTGACGAGCCGCGAAGAACGTGTTGTCGCCCGATACCGCGCCACCCGAGTTGAACGCCGCCGCCGCGCTGTTCGCGCCGTTGCTGTTCAGTTGCAGGTAAGCGGCCGCGACGTTCAGGCCGCCCCAGTTGTACGACGCGCCCGCGCTGTAGGCGCGGTTGTTCGAGAAGCCGTCAGCCTGGTTCGAGAAGCCGTACAACGCGCCGAACTTGAAACCGCCGTAGTTCGCGCTCTGGAACTTGATCGAGTTGTTGATCCGGAACGAGTTGTTCAGGTTGTCGTTGTCGAACGGGTGCGCGAACTGCGTGCCACCGTATTGCGTGCCGGTCAGCGCCAGCGGGGCGACGTAGTCGACCATGCTGTCATATTGACGGCCGAGGGTGACGGCGCCGAACTGGTCGCTCGACAGACCCACGAAAGCCTGACGGCCGAAAATGCGGCTGTTCTGCTTGAGCGTGCCGTCATTGATGCCGAAGCCGTTTTCCAACGTGAAGATAGCCTTCAGGCCGCCGCCGAGGTCTTCGGCGCCACGCAGGCCGAAGCGGCTGCCGTTGACCGAGCCGCTCGTCATTTGCCAGTTGCTGTGGCCGTGCTGGTTGTTCGTGAAGGTGATGCCGGCGTCGATCAGGCCGTACAGGGTGACGCTGCTCTGGGCATGCGCTGCGGTTGCGAAAACGCCCGTGAGGGCGGCGACCATGAGTGTCTTCTTCATTGATATAACTCCAAGAGCGAGAGAGGTTTGAACCCTGGCTTGGGAGACCTTCACGCGGCGCTGCGAGAAGCGGAATTCGCGTGAGAAGCGCGTCGATCAGATTCTTCGCGCCGGTTTCCGATTAGGCAGAGTGTAGAGAGACACTTCCGGAAGTGGGCATTCCGATTTGCGCAATAAAGTATTACGCAGCCGGAAACGATGTATGAATGCCGCTTGGGCCTTATAGGTAAAGGCTTTGCGCCATATTGAGATAGCCCGGAAGGAGAATGGCGAGAATTGCGTTGTTGATCCGCGACACAAATCGATGCAAAAAAGCAACGAAAAGAAACACGAAAAACGATTGTTGTTATTGCGGCAATAGATGGTTGTTAATAGTGCGAATAAACGAAATCGCGTATGGCCGCTATACTGAAAGTTCTGCTTTCCGAAGCAGACTTTTTCGTTGACGAAAAAGATCTCCAAACCTTTGTCGGCGCGACTTCCCAGTCGCGCTTTTTTTATCTGCGGACTCTATATTCGCGGGTCAGCCTAGTGCGCCGGCGGCCGTGCCGTCGGCCTCGTTCCAGTCGGCCGCGGTCGCCACGCTCCAGTCTTCGATCACGTAACGGCGTGCGTCCATCGGCGAGGACAGCAGGTTTTGCCAGTGATCCCCGTGCCACATCGGATCGAAATCGAAAGCGCTGGGGGTGTCCGCAACCCGGGCGGGCTGGTCGGAAACCACCTTTGTGCGCGAGTGAGCAAGCCAGGTGAAAAGACGGCGAATTTCATTGAAGAGCATGGCAACCTCCCGATGCGCATCGCTACCCTTGCTTGGCATCATGCGATTACGAATGCACTGCAGCAAGTCGGACAAACACTTACCGAAACCAGGGTTTCGTTACATTTAATTGACGTGACGCCGCAATTTTTGCCGTTGCTTGATGTGGATTAAATCTTGCCCGGTAAGATTGACGGAATATTTTTATTTTGATGCGGATTGTGTATTTATCTCGTAATGAGCTAAACGCATACGAAAAGTTTACTTGACGACGATTCCTGGTTCCCCGTATAACGGCAAGGCTGCATTTCATTGGGCGATACTGTATTTCAATAGTCAGCTATTAGCGCCGATGAATTCGGGATTGGAACAATTCGGGGCAATGCCCGATTTTGATAAATCATAGAGGAAAGCGGAAAATGGAAACTGGTGTCGTCAAATGGTTCAACGATGCTAAGGGTTTTGGTTTTATCACTTCGGATACGGGCGGCGAGGACCTCTTTGCGCACTTTTCGGAGATTCGTAGCGAAGGCTTCAAGTCGCTGAAGGAAAACCAGCGCGTGTCCTTCGAGGTCAAGACGAGCCCGAAGGGCAAGCAGGCGGCCAATATCCAGCCGCTGTAGGATTTGCGTCGCGCCGGGACCTGGGTTCCGGCCGTATCAGGAGAGAACCCTCGCCGAAGTGCGGGGGTTTTTATTTTTCGGACAGATTTAAAGGGTGGCCACTTATTTGTGTAACCGCATGGTTCAAAAATACGGCTCCCGGGCTATAACGGAGAAAATGCAATTCGACTACTCTTGAATAGTCCCGCTTTGACTGCCGCCTAATGGCTGCCTGACGGACTGCCACGGCGGATTATTCCGCCGCCGCTCAATGTCAGCAGCAAACTGCGCCTTCTTGCATAACGGCTTTTGCTCCCCGGTTTCGCGGGCGTCGCGCGATGCCACCTGAATGCATAACGCCTGGCTGGTGCATAACTGGTGCATACTTGCCGCAAAGTCACGCGTCTAAAGCCTTCTTTTCCTCCATGTCTGAACAGTTTTCGCCGCAACCGGCCCTGGATGTACCAATTGTCTTCGTCGATCTTGAAACGACGGGCGGCTCGACGAGCGAGCACCGTATCACCGAAGTCGGCGTCGTCGAGGTGGGGCCCGCCGGCGTATCGCGCTGGAGCAGTCTGATCGACCCGCAGCAGCCGATTCCCTCGTTTATCCAGCAACTCACCGGTATCACGAATGAAATGGTGCGCGGCGCGCCGACCTTCGAGTCGATCGCCCCGGCGCTTTTCGAGCGCCTGAACGGCAAGCTGTTCGTCGCGCACAACGCGAGTTTCGATCGCGGATTTCTGCGCGGCGAGTTTCGTCGTGCGGGGCTCGCGTTCGATCCCGACGTCCTGTGCACGGTGCGGCTATCGCGTGCGCTGTTTCCCGCCGAAAAGCGCCATGGGCTCGATGCGCTCGTCGAGCGTCACGCGCTCGTGCCCGCCGATCGCCACCGCGCGCTCGCCGATGCCGATCTGATCTGGCAGTTCTGGCAGCGTCTGCCTGCACTCGTGCCGCCCGAGGTGCTGCGCGCGCAGATCGAGCGCACCACGCGGCGCTACCGGCTGGCCGGCGACATCACCGAAGACCTGCTCGATACCGCGCCGCCGGGCTGCGGCGTGTACGCGCTCTACGGCGAAGGCGATGCGCCGCTTTACGTCGGACGAAGCGTGCGCGTGCGTCAGCGGCTGCGCTCGCATCTGACGGGCGAGCGGCGCTCGTCGAAAGATATCCGGCTCGCGCAGCAGGTACGGCGGGTCGAATGGCGCGCGACCGGCGGCGAGCTGGGTGCGATGCTTGCCGAAGCCCAGTGGATCGCGACGCTGCGGCCGAGCCAGAATCGCCTGCCGCGCGTGACGAAGAGCGATCCCGCAGACGCGCCGTGGCCGTTTCCGGGCGCGATCGTTTTTGAGGAGCGCGAGGACGCGGCGCGCGCTTTTCATGTGGTCGACCGTTGGCGCTACCTCGGTCATGCGCCGTCGCTCGCGCTCGCCGCGCAATTGCATGCGTCGGCGAGCGCGGGGCCGTTCGAGCTGTCGACCTATCGCATCCTGCAGAGTCATCTTGCGCGCGGTCTGCGCGTGATGCCGCTCGGCGCATCGGGCGAGGCGCCCAAGTCGAACAGCGCGTCGAGCGCTGAGTCGAGCCTCGTCTGAACGAGGCTCGCGGGCATCCTGCCGAGTCGCGCTGCCGGGTTCAACCGGTTGCGCCGACGCCGCCAGTTTCGCACACGTGACCGAGCGCGCGCGTCAAGGCGCTCGAATGCGCAGAGTCGTAGCGGGTCAGTGATTTCCAGCTCGCCAGCGACCGCGCGACACGCGACGGACAATCTTCTGCCGTGCGCAACGGCTGCACGCGCGCTAGTCCGGCCATGAGCGATTGCGTCAGTTTGTCGAGCTGCGGCCGGGTGCTGGCGGCGAGATCGGGCGCGGGCCCCTGCGGCGGTTGTGTACTGCGCCACGTGGCAAAGAGCGCGTTCTGCACGTCCTTGCTCGCGTCGATCTGATCCTGGAAGAACGCGCGCGCAAACGCGGGGTCGACGTTCGCCGCGGCGGCGCGCTTCTCCACGTCGGCGAGCAAGGCGTTTTCGCGCGGCGTATCGGTGATCGCCTGATGATGGGCCCATTTCCAGCGCGCGACCGGTTCCGCGAGCGCGAGGCGTTGCGAAACCAGCGCAATCAGATTGGTGAGCGCGGTGTCGTCGCCATCGGCGAAGGCCGGAGCGGGCGCGAGGGCGAAGCTGGCGGTGAGTGCGAGGGCGGAGAGCGCGTATGACGCGCCGAAGCGATGCGGACGATTCATGTAGTGAACGAGGCCGGGTGGCCGCTGAGGAAAAATGAGAAGAATAAATGATGTCCGGCAGACGGCGCGTATTACGCGGCTGAAACTACGGCGCGACTGAAACTGCGAGTGGAGACTCAATGAAGTCGCACGCGGGGCATGCGCCCGAAGGTACGACAAACGCGGCATACAGAAAGAACGCGCATGCGTCCACGCACTCTGGCTGAGTGGCGCGGCATCGTTGTAATCAGGCGAACCGATTTACCGTCGCGACGCGAATGTCGGACGCAAAGTTATAACGATAATGAGGGCGCGTGCATTTAGCGCGTACCTGTTGCACGCGCGTCGATGTTGCACCGCATGATTGCACGATTACTTCGGATCGTACGACTTGCGTTGTTCGTCGAAAAAAGCGCGAACATGCTCAGGCAGTTCGGCACCCAGAAACTCGACGCCCACGGGTTCCGGATCCGGGTAAAAGACTTTATCCGGGGTCGGAATCTTCGGTGGCTTGGCATCCATGATCTTTCTCCTTTACAAACCGATTATCTGCCTCGGTCCCCGCATCGCACCAGCGTCCGATGCACGTCACCTGTTCTCTGTTGCTTTAACGGCACAAGCCAACACTTGAACAGAGGGTTTGAATAAAATTTATCGTCTAACTATCGCATCCATTGCCAGTCTGCATTTTCCGGTGCGAAATCCGAATTAGCCGGCTCCTCCCCGTCATGCCCATCTGTACCGGGCCCTGCCTTCCCGTCCGCAGTCCGCGCAATTCGTGCGCTGCCTTAACGTTTTTATGTGAATCAATCATGACAATGTTTGTGCGGCGCCACATCGGCAAGATTTTCTGCCTGTAAGGCCGAGCGTTCGCTATTTACCCGTTGAACGATTTCCGGCCTGATTTTTTGTAAACGACAGATTCACTCGCCTCGTTGACGTTGCGCACGCCTTTTAATGATTTTCATGCGGGAATTAACCGTTGAAGGTTGGGTAACAAACCCATGGCCGCACTTTTGTGCCAAAACATCCGCATTCGACGACAGAGCATTCCGGATGGTCCTAGCCGCACTTGCCTGAATTCAAAAAAACGATGGAACGCGTCGGAGAGCATGCGGAAGGTGACGCCCACTTGCTGGCGAACGGCGTGTCGATCGCCAGCAAGTGGGTTTATTGCTTATCGTCGTCCAGGAAGTTCAGGATGGCCTCGTTGAATGCCTCCGGAGCCTGAATAAACGCGAAGTGGCTGGCGTCAGGCAGGATCGTCAGGCGTGCATGCGGAATCGTTCTCGCCATATATTCCGTGTGGCTGCGCTTGATGGCTTCGTCATGATCGCCGTCCATCACGAGCACCTCGGACCTGATCGACCGGAGCTGGTCGTCCGTCCAGTTGGGCTGGGCCGCCCACATATTGCCGATCTGGGCGAGAAAATCCTGGTATTGGTTCGGTGTGGGGGACAGCTTCGCGTACTCCTTGCCGGTGCGATCGATGAACGCCGCGAAAGTCGGGTTCTTGTCGGCGTCCGGACGCGTGCCGTCGGTGTTGGTGTTGGCGCCGAACGCGACGATCTTGCCCACCCGATCCGGATGGCGCATGGCCATGTCGAGAGCCTGAATGGCGCCGTCGCTCCAGCCGACGATGTCGGCCTGCCTGATCCGGAGCTTGTCCATCAGCGCGATGACGTCGTCGGCCATCAGGTCATAGCTGTACGGCGTCGTATCGCGCGTGCTGCGGCCATGGCCGCGCGAATCGACCACGATGACGCGATGATTCACGCGTAGCGCTTTGACCTGAAGGGCCCACCAATCGGAATTTGCCAGGCCGCCATGAAGCAGAATGACCGGGCGGCCGTGTCCCACCTCCGCGTTGTAAAGCCTGATGCCACGAAGCTCGATACGGGACGAGCGATCATAGTGCGGCGGCGTCGGCGTATGCGGCAGCGTCTGCCAGCGCTCGACGGCCAAAGCGGCATGGGTGGCGGCAAGCAGCGCAACGGCAGCCAGCGTGGACATCAACCCTTGCTTCCGGGAATGCGTTTTCATTTTCGGGTTCTTGTTTCTGAGTGTGGGTAGGGGCATGGGGAAAGTGCGTGACGGTTCGACAAATTGAAACGGCCATCGCCCAGGTGGAGGATCAACCGTTTTTTCCAGCATTCGCGTACCGGCGAAATCAGTCGATGAAAGCGGCGGCGTTGAGAGCGACTCGCCATGCGTCCAGATCGGCATTCCAATGCCAGCAGGCGCGCATGGTTTTCGTTGAAGGCCTCGCGCAGGCCGCCGGGCGTGCGCGGGGGCGCAGCCACGGCGTCGCCGTCGGCGAGCGTTTGGTGGGCGAGGGAGCGGCCGATGCCGCGTGCGGCTTCCGTGCTGAACCAGACCCTCGAATGGGTTGGTGAGTGCCTGTCCTGATACTCCCTGTGCATGGCGTTACGGGATGGCGACGCTCATGCCGCCGTCGGCCATGACGACCGAACCGACCATGTAGCTGGCGCGCTCCGATGCGAGGAAGGCCACGACTTCCGCGATCTCTTCGGGGCGGGCCGCGCGCCCGATCGGCGCTTTGCGGCCGTGCTCGGCCAGATAGGCCGGCCCGTCCGGCTGAATGGCATTGGTGATGTTGGTGATGGCATCGCCGGAGCCGACCGCATTGACGCGGATGCCGTGGCCGATGGCTTCCAGTGCGAGCGTGCGCGTGAGCTGCGCCAGCGCGCCCTTGGACGCCGCATAGGCGGCAATGTTGGGGAACGACTGGTAGCAGGCATAGGAGCCGATATTGACGATGGCTCCGGACCCGGCTGCCATCATCGGCCGCATGGCTTCGCGGGAGAACAGGAACGCGCCGGTGGCGTTGACCGCCAGTATCTGGTTCCAGTCCTCGAGGCGCATCTCGACCACCGGCTTGCTGGTGATGATCCCGGCGTTGTTGACGAGAATGTCCAGCCGGCCGAACTGCTCCAGGGCCGCTTGCACGGCCAGCGTCGCGCTGGCTTCCTGCGCGATGTCCGCGACCAGCGGTGCGATGCCGTCGCGCGCGAGGGCATTGACGTTCTCGCTCAGGTCCACGGCGACCACGCGCGCGCCCTGGCGATGCAGCAGCTCGACCGTGGCGAGACCGATACCGCTGGCTGCGCCGGTGACGATGGCGACGCGTCCGGCAAACGGCGCGTCGTGAGAGGATGAAGTGACGTAAGACATAGGGATTCCTTAAGAGAATGATTGCGTGGGATCAATACGGGCTTGCAGTGGGCCGCACGATGATTTCGCTGACGTCCACGCCGTCCGGCTGCGCGATCGCATAACCGATGGCTTGCGCCACGGCCTGCGGCGGCAGGGCAATGCGGCGAAACTCGCGCATGGCCGAGCGTGCCGTTTCGTCGGTGATGTGATCGGCCAGCTCCGACTCGACAACGCCGGGGCTGACGACGGTCACGCGAAGCGAATCCGTCTCCTGGCGCAGCCCGTCGGAGAGGGCGCGTACCGCGTATTTGCTGGCGCAGTAGACGGCGGCGGTCGGCGTGACCGCATGCGCGCCGATCGAGGCAACGTTGACGATGTGGCCGTACCCCTGCGCCTGCATCACGGGCAGGACGGCGGCGATGCCGTTCAATACGCCGCGCACGTTGACGTCGAGCGTACGGTTCCATTCGTCGACCTTCAGCGCGGCCAGCGGCGACAGCGGCATGACGCCCGCGTTGTTGATCAGCACGTCGATGCGGCCGTAGCGCTTGTGGGCGAACGCGGCGATCTGCTGAAGGTCTTCGAGCCGGGTGACGTCGAGCGCGATCGCATCCACACTGGCGCCCTGAGCGCGCAGTTCTTCCTGCAGGGCCGTGAGGCGGTCGATACGGCGCGCCCCGATGACCAGGTGGTGGCCCATCTGCGCCAGATGCCGGACCGTGGCCTCGCCAATGCCGCTGCTGGCGCCCGTCAACACAATGACCTTGCTTGTATTCGACGTAGTCGATTCCATCTTTTCTCCTTGTTGCCCAGTGCGAGCGAATAAAGCCGTGGCGGGGAATGAACAAGGTGAAATCGTAGAGAGGACGTGTCCCCCGGACTAGACGCAAGCCTATCGCGTCGTTGCCTATTCCTATTTCTCATCTATGAAAACCACTTCGTTGATGAAAAAATGTAGCTTATTCGTATTTGAGGAATAACTCGCTTCATGAGCAAGCCGCGTCCTGACACATCCCGGCAGGCCGAGATGGCCGCACTGATCCGGCAGCTCGCCCCGCAGGAAGGGCATACCCGTTCGCTGCTGGACGGCGTACGCCTGATGCGGGCGGATCGGCCGCTGGGGCGCACGCCGGTGCTGTATGAGCCGAGCATCGTGATCGTTTGCCAGGGCAGCAAGCGCGGCTATCTGGCCGATCAGCTCTATCGCTACGATGCCCAGCACTACCTCGTGCTCTCGGTGCCGCTGCCGTTTTCGACCGAAACCGATGCCAGCCCCAGGGAGCCCTTGCTCGCCGTCTCCGTACGGCTGGACATGACCGCCGTGGCCGATCTGGTCATCGAGGTGGAGCATCACGCCTGCGCGCCGGCCACCACGCCCGTCGGCATTATTTCCACCCCGTTGGACACCGCGCTGGCCGATACGACCGTGCGCCTGCTCAAGGCATTGACCTCGCCGATCGAAGCCCGCGTGTTGGGTCCGGCCATCGTGCGGGAACTGTGCTTTCGCGTTCTGATGGGTCCGCGCGGCGGAGCGATCAGGGCGGCGCTGGCCAGCCAGGGCAACTTCGGCCGGATCTCGCGCGCCCTGCGCCGTATCCATAGCGATTACGCCCAGGCGCTGGACGTCGGATCGCTGGCGCGCGAGGCGGACCTGAGCATCCCGGCCTTCCATGCCCACTTCAAGACCGTGACCGCCACCTCGCCGATCCAGTACATCAAGTCGGTGCGGCTGCATCAGGCACGGCTGCTGATGATCCGCGATGACCTCACCGCGGCGGCAGCGGCCGTGCGCGTCGGCTACGAAAGCGCATCGCAGTTCAACCGCGAGTTCAAGCGGCTTTTTGGCCGCAGTCCCGGCGAGGAAGCGCGCGAAATGCGCTCGGCTTTCGCGCTGATGGCGCCCGCGCAACTCGACGCAATAGCGGCGACCCATTAGCCGTGCCCCATTAGCGCAACGGCACCGGGCCCACCGCTTCCCAAGGAGAAACGATGCAGACGAGCACGCTGGATAAACAACTGGCATTTCTGAAGGAAATCGATCGACTGAAGTCCGTCATACGGCAATCCCCATTGCTGGACCGCAGCAGGAAAGAGAATTCCGCCGAGCACTCCTGGCACCTCGCGATGTACGCGCTGATACTGAGCGAGCATGCTGGCGAGACCGTGGACGCGACTCGGGTCATCCAGATGCTTCTGCTGCATGACATCGTAGAGATCGACGTCGGCGATTTTCCGATCCATGGCGGCACGTCGCGCGAGTTGCAGGCCGAACAGGAGTCGAAGGCGGCGGTGCGATTGTTCGGGCTGCTGCCGCAGCCGCAAGGTAGCGAGCTTCTCGGCCTGTGGCAGGAATTCGAGCTTGCGCAGACCGCGGACGCGAAGTTCGCCAAAGCGCTTGATCGCTTCCAGCCCTTGCTCGTCAACCTCGCGACCGGCGGCGGCACCTGGACGGAGAACGACGTCTCGCTCGATCAGGTGCTCTCCCGCTATGGCCCGGTGATCGAAGCCGGGGCGCCCGATCTGTGGGCGGCATGCGAGCGATGGGTCATCGAGCATTTCCGGAACGGGCAAGCGGTGTAGTTCGCGATTCGCCATAGACTCGTCGTACGTTTGCGCGTACGGCGTCAAATGCCCGCGTACCAGTCGTAGCCCCGATCTTCCCAATAGCCCCCCCGGCCGCCCCACAAGGTATCGAATGCCGGGACGACTTCGATCCGCATCAGGTACTTCGCCTGCTTGTAGCCGAGTTGTCTTTCGACTCTCAGCCGCAGCGGCGCGCCATGCGCCACCGGCAGAGCCTTGCCGTTCATCGCATAGGCGAGAAGGGTTTGAGGGTGATAAGCATCGAGCAGATCGATGCTTTCGTAATAGCGGCCGCTGCCGTCGAACGTGACCTCCAGTTCGTCCGCGCAGTGGAATACGACATAGCGCGCACCGGGCTTCAGGCGCGCGAGATCCAGTATTCGCCCGAGCGGCACGCCTTGCCATTGGCCAATTGCGCTCCACCCCTCGACACAATCGTGCCGGGTAATCTGCGTGCGCGATGGCAGACGCTTCAGTTCGTCAAGCGACAGGCTGAGCGGTTGCTGTACGAGCCCATCCACCTGCAATCGCCAGTCGGCGAAGCCGTTCTCGAGCAGCTGGTTGTACTCCTCGGAGTCGGGGGCTTGAGTGCCATTGGCGCGGAACACGGGCGACAAGTCGGCCACGCTGTATTCCGGAGCCAGCGATTGACGGCCGAGCAGCAAGCGCTGGCTCTCCATCGTCAGCCTCTCGCTATTGCGCAGCAAGGCGCCGAACCCGGTACTTTGCGTTGCTCGATCGCATCCGGCAAGCAGAACCGCGCCGGCACCGGATATCAAGCCTGCCAGCATGCGCCGCCGCGAAAACCCTGATTTCATCGTGCCTCTCCCGAGTGGTCGATCGCATAACGCCCGTCGATCATCGAACGCAAGTTGTTCCAGAAACCGGACAGGACGACCATCAACACATGGACGACGACAAACAGCACGAGCAAGGACGCCGTGATGAAGTGCAACGTACGCGCTGAAGGGCGGCCGCCGAACAGGTCGGGCAGGAATGGAAAGACGGCGTCCATACCCGGCGACATCGTCAATCCGGTCAACACCATCAACGGCAGCAGCACGAGTGCCACGAGCAGATAGGTGATCTTTTGCAGGGCGTTGTAGCGTCGTGCCTCATCGCCTTTGGCGAAACGAAGGCGCGCGTGATCCAGTACTTCGCGCCACACATGCCGCGGTGCGAGCTGGTCTCGATCCGGCAATAGATCGCGGCGAATATGGCCACGCCAGAAGCCGTGCGCGAGATAGATCGCGCCATTGATAACCAGCAGCCATGCAAACAGAAAGTGCCAATTCCGGGCTGCGCCGAGATCGTAGTAAGAAGGAATCGTGAGCCAGGAAGGAAATGCTCGTGGCACGACTGCATTGCCTTCCTGGGAAACACCGAGAAGGCCTGTCGTCCCGATACTCAGCGAACCGATGCGCAAAAAACCGTGCAAACCGTCTGCCTGTTTCCGCGACCCGATGACAATGAATGCATGGTCGGTATCCGCGCCATATTTGCCCCAATACAGTCTGGGGTGCGCATTGAAGATTTGCAGCCCACTCATCAACATGACGGAAAGGCACAGCACATTGATCCAGTGCGTGATGCGCACTGTCGCTGAATGTCGCCGGATAAACCGGCGGCGCGTCGGGCGGGGAAGCGGTGCCCGCGCATGCGTTGAATCAGGGGTGTTCATTGAAAAGCCTCGTACCGGCTGGCGGATAACACCAGCCGGTCATGGTGGTCGCTACATTACATCGGCGGCACGACGCCGTTCTTGCCCACGATCAGTTGACCCGAGCTCAGCGCGCCGTTTGCCTCTTGCTGTGCGGGGATAAATACCGCCGTGCCGGGTTTCACGTCGTCGGGTGTGGCGGGCGCCAATGTCACGACAGGCGTACCGTTCGGAATGGAGATCTTCTTTTCCTGGCCGTGATAGTTGACGGTCACGGTGCTGCCGTCCACCGACTTGACCGCGTCTCCCACGGTCGCGTTGGTCATCGTGCTATTGGGTTTCAGGTCCCAGCCATAACTGCCTTCTCCGGTCCCCTTCAATGCCGGCGGGAAAATCAGCACTTCCAGGGCGCCGTCGCCGCCTTCGGATTTGGGCAACGATGCAATACCGACAAAATCGCCCGGCTTGATGTCGCCGATACGGGCTTTCACGACTGCCGATGCTCGCCAGCCGTCCTTGAGCTTCACCGTGAGCGCTTGGCCGTCGCGTGATTTCACCTGAAGCTGGTCGCCCGCTAACGAGACGACCGTACCCCGCACACGAACCGCCTGGTCCGCCGCGTGAGCGGCGGTGGCAGCGGCCAGGCCGCTGGTCGCGAGTACGACACCGGTCAGGCTGCGGGCGAGAAGTTGGCGAAGTCGTGCAATATCCATCTTGATTCTCCTGGGTGATATAAGCATCGCGTTACCGATACATGGCGCGTGAACGAAGAAAACCGTCGAAAGCCGCGCCGGGCAACTTCCGAAAGTGACGGATCAGTGCATAGCGATCCTAAGCAGATTGCACACGCCCGCGTTGCGAGCGCATCCACCAGTATTGCAACGCCGCTCCCACCACGAAGATGCCGAGCCACGCCGCCAGCGTGCTGCGCACAAGGGGAGAGGCGGGACCTTCCGCGAGGGGATGGGCAACGGGCAGCCGCGTCAGCGTCTCGTTGATCCCGGGGACCAGCAGCAGGAAGAAGCTGAATGTGAAGCCGAACTGGGATAGATAGGCTCGCGCGCGCCCCAGAATGGATATCCGTGGAATCAGTAGCGCGGCGCCTATTGCGAGGAGCGCCAGAATACCCAGGGCATGGCCGGCGTTGAAGCCGCCGGTGCTGGATAGCCCGAACGAGGTAAGCACCGACACGACCAGTCCGCCGAGATAAATCCGTCCCGACTGCCTGGTGCTATCGATGCCGTGATAGCGGACGAAGCTATAGAGTCCCGCAACAAACGGAACCAGGCTGACGATGGTATGGCAAGCGCCCAAAGTGGAAATAGGGTGGGGCATAAGACGGTAGCTCCGAAAATCAACCAACTAGTTGATTGGTTGGGTGGTCAAAAAAATGATCGCCTTACTGGTTCGCCAGTCCAGTAAGGCGATCGGTTTTACGCAGTCAGTCGGCCAATGGCCGAGCGCGAAATGGCACGGAACGATTCCGGATTGCCCAATGCTCGCGCCGTCAACATTGCGCCATGCACGGTGGACATAAACGTTTGAGCTTCGACGCGAGCGCTGTCGCGCAAATGGAATTGCGACTTTGCCGCGCCCTTCTTCAGAACCGTCGCGATCCACGTGGTCAGGTCTTCGAAATAGCCGTGCACTTCGTCTGCAATCTCTTGCGGGATCATCGGTGATTCGGCTGCCAGCATGGCGCAAATGCACATGGACGATGTGCCTTCGCGTATGCATTGCGCCCAGTAGTCGGTGTAGGCCGTCAGTTGCGCGAGCGGATCATCGAGTTGCCGCTGCATGGCGGCCAAACCTTCCCGGGCCTGCTCGCGGTGTTGTGCGACCACGGTCAGAACGAGGTCGGCCTTGCTCGGAAAATGATGGTGGATGCTGGCCTTGCTGATATTGACCCGCTCGGACAGATCGGCATAGCTGAACCCGTTGTAACCGCCGGCGGCGAGCAGGAGCTTGGTATGCTCGGCAATTTCGGTGGCGCGGGGAGACAGTTCCACACTCATGAGTATTGACTCGATTGGCTGAATAGACGCGTGAGACAACATTCACCCGGTTCGATACGACAGGATCGTTGTCGTCTGCAATGGATTGCAATCTACTAGTTGGTTGGTTTCGCGTCAAGGCTTTCCGCCGACATTTTTAATCCGGGACGCCTGATGGTGCTGTCCGCATGCGGGCAGTACGTTCGTCCTGGCCATGGATTCATGGCGGTAAAGATGACTGGGCTGGAATCTTGACTATTTTGGACCATCTGGTTTATAAATGTGCCATGCCTAATCCACATGCCACCGCCGACCGGCAGCGAGGACGTCCTCGCGAGTTCGACCTCGACCAGACTATCGAGCACGCAATGCAGATTTTCTGGACGAAGGGCTATCAGGGCACCTCCTTGCCGGACCTGCTGGACGTCACTGGGCTCTCCCGAGGAAGCCTGTACGCAGCCTTTGGCGACAAGCACGGCCTTTTCCTGCTCGCCCTCGATCGCTACATCGTCCAGGCACTCAAGCGCCTGGACGATGAATTTGCCTCAGGCCAGAAAGCCCTGGCGGGGCTCAAGGCATGCATGAATGGTTATGTTGCGCGCACGGAGGGCGCCGCCGGCAAGCGCGGCTGCCTCGTCGTGGCGACGGCCATGGAATTAGCGGCACATGACGAAGAGGTTGCGAGCCGGATCGCTTATTTTTGGAGCGCCATGGAGGCGCGGTTGATCAAAGCCTTGAAACGTGCCCAGAAAGAAGGGGATCTGGCGAGGAACGTCGACCCCGCGGCGGCGGCTCACGTGCTCGTTTGCTTTCTCGAAGGCCTTCGTGTCGTTCGCAAGATCGGCTTCAAACCCGACAGGGCAAAGGATGCCGTGCAGGCACTGATCAGCAGCCTGACGGCTTGAATACGGAAGACAAGGCACGACGCATTTTCGCGCGTCGATTTTTGGACTGATTGGTTTATTTATCAATGAAAGCTATTCATATCGCCGCGGCCCTGCTGGTTCCTTTGCTGTGGGGATTGCAGTATGCCGTCATCAAGGCGGGGCTCACGGTGCTGCCGCCGTTATTCTTCGCCGGCCTGCGGTTTGCCGTGATTGCCGCGATTCTTATCCCTTTCGTGGGGCGTATTCGCGGGCCGGAGATTCGACCGATCTTCCTGATTTCCTGCTTCATGGGCGGGGTGAACTTCGCCTGCGCCTTCGTGGGACTCACCAGATCGCCGGCTGGCGTCGCCGGGATTGCCAACCAGTTGTGGACCCCGTTCACCCTGATGCTTGCCTGGCCCATGCTGGGCGAGAAACCCTCTGCCCGAATGGTGTTCGGCGTCGGTATCGCACTATGTGGCGTGGCGCTTTCGATCGTCGATCCCAGGTTGAAGGTCTCGGCCATTCCGACGCTTTTCGTGATCGGGTCGGCGCTCGGATTGGCGATCGGCAATGTACTCGCCAAAAAATTCGGCCCGTTCGATCCGGTGAAGCTCTTTGCCTGGATGTCGTTCTTCACGGCATTCCAGCTGCTGGGACTGTCGCTGATCGTGGAGGGCGGTCAGATTGCCGCGCTGCAGAGGGCATCCAGTTCAGAGTGGCTGGCTTTCGCCTTTACCGTCATGCTCGGCGGGATCGCCGCCTTCATCACCTGGTTCTGGCTTATCGGGCGGTTCTCGATGGCCCGGGTTGCGCCCTATGCCTTGCTTCAATCATTTTTCGCCATTAGCGCGGGCGTTGTCTTCAGGCATGAACCCATTACGCCGGCGCTGATGCTGGGCGCCATCATTTGCGTCTCGGGAGTCGCACTCAGTCAATGGCCGATCTCCGCGCGGCTCCGCACGGGAAACGGGACGCGGTGAATCGCTCGCGACGGCACGATGCATTTTTTACGGCAAATCAAAGGAACACTTAGTTATGGCGAAATTCGTTCTGGTTCATGGCGCCTTTCAGGGCGGCTGGGTTTACGCGAGAGTCGCCCGCCGGCTGCGCGAGGCGGGACACGATGTCTACACGCCCACGCTGACCGGCCTCGGAGAACGTTCTCACCTGGCTGATCGGGCCATCAACCTGGACACGCACATTCAGGATGTCGTCAACGTCTTCGAGTACGAGGACCTGACCGACGCCATATTGTGCGGTCACTCGTATGGCGGACTGGTCATCACCGGCGTGGCGCACGAAGTCGGGGAACGCATCCGCACACTGTTCTATCTCGACGCTTATGCGCCGGCCGACGGGCAGTCGCTCGTCGACATCACCGGTGCCGACACCGCGCTGGCTTTTCTGGCGCAGGCGGGCCGGAACGACGGCATGATTCCGCCTATTCCCGCGGCCCTGTTCAACGTGAACGAAGCAGACGCCGCCTGGGTCGACAGGATGTCTGGACCGCAGCCGCTTGCCACGTTCGTTCAAGGCGTCAAGGCGGGAGTGGATTCGGTGCCCGTTGCCAATCGCACTTACGTGTTCGCGACGAGGAACGGTGGGGATTGGTTCGTCGAAACCCATGCCAGGCTGAAGCATGCGCCTCGATGGAAGGTCCACGAAATACCGTGCGGGCATTCGATCATGCTGGATTGCCCGGCCGACCTCGCCGAGTTACTCCTGGCTGAAGCGACGCATTGACGTTTAGCTGTCCGGATGGCCGCTTTTCCGCAAGGCGGCTATTGACCGCGGATTCAGCCCGTTGACGCAGCGGCGGCCCGAAGCCGCCAGCCGCCAGCCGCCGCGCTGCGCGGCAACCCACGCTGAAACACGCGATTCATGCCTATCCCTTTGCGGCAGAGGTGGCCCAGCTTGACGCAATCACCTCCGCGCATTCGAGCACCACGCGCTGAAACCACTGACTCGCGGCGTCCGCTTCCGAGTTGACGTGGAACAGCATCGACAGGTCCAGCGGCGGCAGTTCGATCGCGCACGGGCGAATCTCGATGGCGGCGGTCTTCGCCGCAAATTCCGCGATGCTGCGCGGAAGCGTTGCCACGTACTCGGTCTCCTCCACCACGTGCGCGGCCGATACGTAACTGGGCATCGAGATTGCGATCCGCCGCCGGATCTTGTGCGCGGCCAGCGCACGATCAAGCGTCGCGTTATAGGCCGCGTTTTCGACGGTAATCGCGATATGGCTGGCGCTCGCATACGCGTGCTCGTCGAAGCAGTCGAGTGCCGGATGCGAACGCGCGAGCACACAGACTGCCTGCTCCTCCAGCACCGGACACAGCCGCAACTGAGGATGAACGTTCCGGTAGTAGCCAATCCCGAGGTCGACCTGTTGCTGCTCGATCAATTGCACGCCGCGATACGGATTCGACGGAATGACGCGCAGCGACACGTTCGGCGCTTCTGTCGCGAGGCGGCGCGCGAGCAGCGGCAGAAACAGATACTGCGTGTAGTCCGACGCGAGAATGGAAAAGCACCGGTCGGATACGCCCGGAGAAAAATCGCCGTCGCGGTCCGTCAGTTCGCGCCACTGCCGCAAGAGCGGTGCGAACTGCTGCTGCAACGACAGCGCGTAGGCCGTCGGCGCGAGTTCGCGTCCGGTGCGAACGAACAGAGGATGCTCCGTCATCGAACGCAGCCGGCGCACCGCCGCGCTCACGGCGGGCTGGCTCACGCCGAGCACTTCCGCGACACGCGTCGCGCTGCCGTGCCTCACCAGCAGATCCAGATACACGAGCAGGTTCAGGTCGTTATGTCTCATCGGCTTTCCTTTTCCGGTCGGATTGAAACATAAACAATATTTATTCGGCAGTTATTTTTGATCTCGTTGTTCGAGCCCGGTCACCGCCCAATAATCGGTTCATTCCCGCGCTGCTCCTCTCGCATCGGCGCCAGCCCTTCGACCTCGAGGTGACATGAACCTGCTTTGCCAGCCGACAAGGCTCGACGCGCTGCTCGACGATATCGGCGCGTGGGTACGCCACGAATCGCCGTCCGGGGACGCCGCCGCCGTAGAGCTGCTGCAACGCAATATCGCCATGCACGCGCAGCGCGCGGGTCTCGCGACGCGCTGGATTCCGCTGCCTTCGGCAAGCGCGGCGCCGGTGCTCGTCGTATCGAGTCGCGCCCCCGGCGATACGCGCGCCGGCATCCTCGTGCTGACGCACGTCGACACCGTTCACCCGCACGGCACGCTCGAACGCAATCCGTACCGTATCGACGGCGATCGCGTCTATGGTCCCGGCGGCTACGACATGAAGGCCGGCGCGTATCTCGCTTTGCGCGCCCTCGCGACGGTGGCTCATCAATGCCGCGCACGACTGCCGGTCGACATGCTGTTCATTCCGGACGAGGAAGCGAGCAGCCTGCAATCCCGCCCGGTGACAACCGGTTTCGCGCAGCATGCGCGTTACGCGCTCGTTTGCGAGCCGGCGCGCAGTGGCGGCCGCTGCGTCACGAGCCGCAAGGGCGTGGGCCGGGCCCGGCTCAAGGTGACGGGCCGCGCGGCCCATGCGGGTATCGATCACGAGCGCGGCCGCAACGCGATCGTCGAAATGGCGCGCCACGTCGCCGTGCTCTCGAACCTGACCGACTATTCGGTCGGCACCACGCTCAACGTCGGAACCATCGAAGGCGGCACCGGCGCCAACGTCGTCGCGGAGGAATGCGCGATACGCGTCGATTTTCGCGTCGCAAGCATGGCCGAAGCGGAGCGGATGCTGGCCGCGCTGCGCGGGCAGCGCGCCTCGAGCGGCGACTTTACGCTCGACGTCGACGTGCAGTTGACGCGGCCGCCGTACGAAAAGAGCGCCGCCACCGCCGCGCTGTTGCAGATCGCGCAGCAACATGCGCGCGCGGCCGGTTTCGACCTGCTCGACGTGCCGCAGACCGGCGGCGCCAGCGACGGCAATTTCACCGCCGCGCTCGGCGTGCCGACGCTCGACGGCCTCGGCGTCGATGGCGCGGGCGCGCACACCTTGAACGAGTACTTCCTGGCATCCAGCGTACTGCCGCGCCTCGATTTCTGGACGAGGCTGCTCGCGGCGCTCGAATGAGCCACCGCGCAACCCATCCATCCGAGCCTTTCAATCAGACAACCTCGCCATGAACAAGCAGACGTTGGTCATTCATCAGTCGGACGAATCGGCACCTGTCGCCGGCGGCAAGCGGCAACCGGCGGACAATGCGCTGGCTGCCGTCGGCGCGGCGGCGATCGGCAACGTGCTCGAGTGGTACGACTTTTCGGTCTATGCCTTCGTGGCGCCGATTCTCGCGCGCCAATATTTTCCGAAGGTCGACGAGCTCTCCGCGCTGCTCGGCACGTTCGCCATCTTTGGCGTCGGGTTTCTGATGCGTCCGCTCGGCGGCTTCTGCTTCGGCCGCATCGCCGACCGCCACGGCCGCAAGAGCGCGCTGACGCTGACGATCATGCTGATGGCCGTGAGTACGATCGCGATCGGCATCATTCCGTCGTATGAGGCGATCGGCGCGTTCGCCTCGCTTGCGATGCTGTTCGCGCGCCTGCTGCAAGGATTCAGTGCCGGCGGCGAGTGGGGCAGCGCGAATACGTTCCTCGTCGAATGGGCGCCCAACGGCAAGCGCGGGCTGATCGCGAGTTTCGCGCAGGTTACGACGGTGACCGGCACCTTGCTCGGCTCCGCGGTTGCGGCGTCGCTCAGCAGCGCGCTATCGTCGGCCGCGTTCGAAAGCTGGGGCTGGCGGATGCTGTTCCTTTTTGGCGGACTGATCGGGCCGATCGGCTTCTATCTGCGCCGCAACGTTGCCGAGCATCTGCCGGCCGAACTGAAGCAACCGGCCGACCCGCATGCGCCGGGCCATGCGTTACGCAAGATCGCGCAGGCCATCGGCTTCACCGTGGTCTGGGTCACGTCGCATTACATCCTGCTGCACTATATGCCGACCTATCTGACCCGCTACGCGCATCTTTCGCGCACCGAAGCGTTGTGGTCCGACAGCATCGGCCTCGTCGTGATGATCCTGCTCATTCCATTGACGGGCGCACTGTCGGACCGCATCGGCCGCCGGCCGCTGCTGCTCGGTTGCTGCGCGCTGCTCGTGGTGTTGCCATACCCGCTCGCCCGTCTGCTGTTGTCCGGCGTGTCGTTCGGCACGGTCATCGGCGTGCAGATACTGTTCGGCATCGTGCTGGCGATGTACTCCGGCCCCGCGCCGGCTGCGATCGCGGAGATATTCCCGGCGCGCGAACGCGCGGTCGGCATGTCGGTCGGCTACAGCGTTGGCGTTGCGGTGTTCGGCGGTTTCGCGCCTTTTGCCGCGACGCTTCTGATCCAGCACACCGGTTCGCCGATTTCCCCCGTGTTCTGCGTGATCGCCGCCGCTCTATTGTCCGGCTTGACGTTGTGGCACCTGCCCGAAACCGCGCATACCGCATTGAAGTAACACCGTTTCGAGACTGCGCTTGCAGTGGGCTTTCCTGTCATCGTCGGGCGCAATGTCCGTCAACCCGTTGGAGAGTATTTTTGAATAGCACATCGAATCAAGAGCCGTGGCAATGGCCGGACACCCAGTGGCAAATGCTGGTCGACCGGGTACGCGCCGGCCGGCCGCTGAAGCCGGGAACATGGAAGAACGGCGCGCGCTGCGCGTTCGCCGTGTCGTTCGACTCCGATCACGAAACCAGCGACCTGCGCGACGGCGGCCGATCGATCAGCCGGCTGTCGGCGGGCCAGTACAGCAGCCGCGCCGGTATTCCACGAATCGCCGACATCCTGCACCGCCATGACGTACCGGCGACCTTCTTCGTGCCGGCGGTATCGGCCTTGCTTCATCCGGACGAACAGCGCGCGTTGTGCGGCGCCGGCCACGAGATTGCAATGCACGGCTGGATTCACGAACTGAACTCGATGCTGCCCGCCGCAGCGGAACGCGAGCTCTATCTGCGCGCCAGCGACACGCTCACGGCGATCTGCGGCGAGCGGCCGGTCGGTTTGCGCACACCGTCATGGGATTTCAGCGATCACACGCTCGCCATCATCGCCGAAATGGGCCTGCTGTACGACTCCTCGCTCATGGGCGACGACGACTGCTACGAACTCGTGGGAGGCGGGCAGCCGACCGGCATCGTCGAAATTCCCGTCGAATGGATTCGCGACGATTCTCCCTACCTTGCGATGAACCGCTTTTCGTCGCTGCGCCCGTACACGCCGCCGGCCGCAGTGCTCGATATCTTCATACGCGAATTCGAAGCCGCGTATGCGGAAGGCGGGCTATTTCAATTGACGCTGCATCCGCACGTGATCGGGCATCGCTCGCGCATCTGGATTCTGGAAGAGATCGTGCGCCTGGCGAAGAGCCGCCCGGACGTCTGGTTCACGACCCATCGCGACCTTGCGCAATGGGTCAGCGAGCACGCCGATTGATACCGATTGACACGGCTTTTTCACGACGCTTGCGCGAGGATTGGCGCAAGCGCCAGCAGAGTTTTTTCATCACATAGGCGCAATGCCGGAGCCAATGCACCCGCGTGCCGTTTGTATCGGATTCTCAATTAGCATTCTTAATAAATAAAGAAAGGTCATGAGAACTCTAGCCTGGAAAATCATATTCGGCACGCTGACGTACCAGCTCGCCGTGTGCGCGACGACGGCTCACGCGCAGTCGAGCGTGACGATGTACGGCTTATTGGACACGGGTATCGAATACCTGACGAACGCGAACAAGACGAGTCATTCCGCGCTGGTGGCGTCGTCCGGCAACATTCAGGCCTCGCGCTGGGGAATACTCGGCGTCGAGGATATAGGCAGCGGCTATTACACGACGTTTACGCTGGAGGCGGGCATTACGCCTAACACAGGTGCGCTCGCGCTGAACGGACGGTTGTTCGGACGCCAGGCGACAGTCGGGTTCCGTGGCCATGGGAACCAGTTGTGGATCGGCCGTGCCTACAATCCGATGTACCAGATGGGCAACCTGTTCGACCCCGCTTCGTATGCCCTGTATTCGCTGCCGACCCAGGACCCGGGTCTCTCCGCGCGCGGCGACAACTCGATCCGCTACCAGCGCGCATTCGGATCGTTCACCTTCGATGCATTCTATAGCCTCGGCGTCGACACACTGGCCGCGCCGATCGGCGGCACCGCAGGCGCGTCGGCGAACGCGAAAGACCTTGCTCTCGCGCTGCACTACAGCGGCCCGGCCTTCGGCTACGAGCTGTTATACGACAATTTGCGCGGCCCGCTGTCTGCATCCGGAGCGGGTCTCACGGCCGTGGCGACGTCCCTGACGGCGGCGCCGTCGACGTCGTCTGACCGGGCCCGCCGATTCATCGCCGCTGGAAGCTATCACTTCCACGACACCACCCTGTACGCGGGCTACCGCCTTCTGAAATCCGACTACGCCCGTCAATCCCTGAATGCCAATCTGTTCTGGACCGGGTTTCGCCAGCGCCTCGGCCCGCAATGGGCGCTCGTCGGCGCGCTCTATCAGACCATCGTGCCGGGAAAGGACGTCAAGCCGTTCAGCGCGGTCACTGAGGTCAAATACAATCTCTCGAAGCGAACGATGCTGTACTGGAACATGAGTTACGTGCATAACTCAGCCAATAGCAACCTCGCGGTCGATTCGGGTAGCTATACGTTGCCGGGACAAAAGCAGTTCGGTACGGAGCTCGGCATTTTCCACTCGTTCTGAACGAGGCTTCACGCATTGACTCGTTCCTGTACCAAGGCACAACTCATGAGCGATACGTCTTGCAGACCGCGCGAACTCGTCGTCGGCGTGCTGGGTGGCATGGGGCCTCAGGCCACGGCGGACTTCCTGCAGAAACTGATCGCGGCGACTCCGGTCGAGTGCGAACAGGAGCATCTGCGAATACTGATCGACTGCAATCCTAAGGTACCGGATCGCAACGTCGCGCTCGCCGGCGCCGGGCCTTCTCCGGGCCCGGCGCTTGCCGGGATGGCGGCCGGTCTTGTGCGCTCGGGGGCCGACTTTGTCGTGATGGCCTGCAACACCGCGCACGCGTACGAGGCCGACATCCGGGCGGCGCTGACGGTGCCGTTCGTCAGCATGGTCGAAGAAGCCGGCGACGCATGCAGCCGGCGCTGGCCGACTGCGAAACGCATCGGAGTACTGGCAACGCGCGGTTGCGTCGACGCGCAACTGTATCAGCGTGCGTTCGCCGCGCGGGGACGCGAAGCGCTGGTTCTCGCACCGGCTTGCCAGGCGACGTTCATGCAGCTGATCTATCGCATCAAGCGAGGCGAGGTGTCCGACGAGGTTCGCGCCGGCATGCGTGCTCTCGCGACGAGTCTCGCGGACGCCGGCGCGGAGGCGATCGTCTCGGGCTGCACGGAAGTGCCGCTCGCGCTATCCGAACATGACGCGCCGTGCCCTGTGCTCGATGCGACCTCGAATCTCGCGCAGCGCTGCGTACGTTACGCGCGCCTTGCCGAGGCACTTCCCGTTCTTCCGATTCACTCCCATTGACAAGGTCTGCCATGCATCTCTCGAAGTTTCCTCGCCTATCGCTCGGACATCTGAACACGCCGCTCGAACCCATGCCGCGCCTGAGCGCCTTACTCAAGGGTCCCAGGCTGTATATCAAGCGCGATGACTGCACCGGGCTGGCGACCGGCGGCAACAAGACCCGCAAACTCGAATTCCTGATGGCCGATGCGCTCGCGCAGCAAGCCGACACCGTCATCACGCAGGGCGCGACGCAGTCGAACCATGCGCGGCAGACCGCGGCGGCGGCGGCGCGGCTGGGGCTGCGCTGCATCATCCTGCTCGAAGACCGGACCGGCAATCGCGACAGCAACTACCTGTATTCCGGCAACGTATTCCTCGAACGGCTCATGGGCGCGCCGACGCGCACGTACGCGGCCGGCACCGACATGAATGCGGCGATGCAGGCGGTTGCCGACGAAGTTCGGGCGGCCGGCGGCAAACCGTACGTGATTCCCGGCGGCGGTTCGAACCGGATCGGTGCGCTCGGCTATGTCAATTGCGCGATGGAAATCCTGGTCCAGGCCAATCAGCAGAATCTGGTCGTGCATCGCGTGGTGCATGCGACCGGCAGCGCCGGTACGCAGGCCGGACTCGTCACCGGGTTCGACGGCATGAATAGCGGAATCGGCGTGCTCGGCATCGGTGTGCGCGCGCCGAAGGAGGCGCAGGAGGCCAGCGTCTACCGTCTCGCGTGCGAAACGGCGGCGCAGCTTGGCATGCCGGATGCCGTTAAGCGCGAGCGCGTGATTGCGAACTGCGACTACGTCGGGGACGGCTACGGTTTGCCGACACCGGGCATGATCGAAGCGGTCACGCTGGTCGCACAGACCGAAGGCATCCTGCTCGATCCGGTTTATTCGGGGAAGGGCATGGCCGGACTGATCGACCTGATTCGCAAGGGGCACTTCGACCGCGACGAAAACGTCGTATTCGTGCACACGGGCGGTAGCGCCGCACTGTTCGGCTATCTCGAACCGTTTGCGAGTCAGCTGGCGCCTGCTACCGATACGCGTACGTCGGCGTAGCGTGCAACGGCACAGCGCAGGGAGGTTCGCTCGCGTCGAGGCGCGGTATGTGAATCCCTGAGTAGACAACAAAAAACCCGCAAAGCTTTGGCTATCGCGGGTTTCAGGAACATCTCGGAACTGCTTGAAATTCAGGAAAGAGGAATCGACCCCCCGACCCTTGCATTACGAATCCGAAGCTCGCGCGCACGAAGTGGCACACCACTGCCGGTAAAAAAAGGCGCGCCAGTGCCAAAGAAAAAAAGCGAGTTGCCGCAAATCGAGATCAACGCCGATGGCACGCCGAAGCGCAAACCGGGCAGGCCGCTCAAGCGCCCCGGTGGTGCTGCGCCGAGCACGGCCACGGAATTCGCGCGGATCACGCTTGCGAAAGAGCACGCACTCGCGGGCCTTCGACAGCTTGAGTACGAACAGCGTGCGGGCACGGTGGTGGCAATCGATGTCGCGCGCCGTGTGCTCTTCGAAGAGGCAATCCGCCCCGTCGTGCCGCCTGTGTGGGTCGGTGCAAAACATAGCGAAAAATCACTTACACCGGCCCTTACACGGATTCAGAAAGCAAAAAGCCCAGCCGGTTAGGGCTGGGCTAAGTGCTTGAATCTTGTGGGAAAGAGGAATCGGAAAGGTGGTGAAAGGCACTGCCAATTGGAAATGTATAAATCGGTTGATGATTTCATACCCCCAACCGTACCCCCAAAGTTGCTCCCAAGCGCTTACTTAGCTCGTCTTGCTGAAATATGATGGCTCTGTTCGCCCCGCGTTTAGGACATGTCGAATGGTCGTAGCCGACCCGTTCAGGTCGTTGGCGTTCGAGAACAGGAGTGACCGCTTTCGCGGTCGAACTGCCAGTCACCACAATTGGCGGTATCGCTGAGGGAGTTCAAGGTGCAGGAACGGGAACTATCGTTTCTCGATGCTGAGTCGATTCTCGTTTTGCTTCGTGAGTTGCGGGCGTCTAGAAACCCGGGTGCTGAACTAATTGCCGTCGTGTGCCTGTCTACGGGGGCGCGCTGGTCTGAGGCTGAGACGTTGACGCGCAGTCAGGTGCGGAACAGTCAGATACAGTTTTCGAGGACGAAGAGTCGGAGGACTCGCACGGTGCCGATAGACGAGAAGTTGCAGCAGCGTGTTTTAGCGCATGCCGACGTACACGGGCGGGGTGTCCGGATTTTTTCGACGGCGTTCGCGGCTTTTCGGGAGGCGGTTGATCGTTCAGGGTTGGAGCTGCCGGACGGTCAACTGACTCATGTGCTGCGCCATACATTCGCGAGCCACTTCATGATGAACGGTGGGAATATCCTGACGTTGCAGCGGATATTGGGGCACGCTAATTTGACAATGACAATGCGGTACGCACATCTGTCGCCGGAGCATCTTCAAGAGGCGCGGACGCTCAATCCTGTGTCGAGGCTAGTTTGTGCTTCGGGCGAGGACGAGTCATGAGTTGTAGAAGTCTGGACTTGATTTGACAGACGCTGTCAGTCGTCGGTCTCAGTTCGGCCAGAACTGGCCGTTCGACGTCGCTGGCTGGATCGCTGACAATCCAGATTCCGTACATTATGGAGGAGGTCCAATCAATGAGTTCGGCTTACCCGTTCCGGGCGATCACAGACCGCGCATCGCTGGAAGGTACCGCCTATGTCGAAGTCATGGCAGGCGCCTACGCAAATCGATGCTGGAACGATGGTTCGCTGTTCTTCGAGGAAGAGGTGTTCGGGTATATCGAACCGACGATCGAAAAATACGAGCCGACTTACGATCACTACGCTTTCACTCAAATCAGCATGCCTGACTGGGAAAAGATAGTCAAAGCCCTCGCGGACATCCGAAGCGGGCTGGAAGTCGAGACCTTCAGACCGGCCATGCTGGAGCGGATCGGCTTCCTCTTCACCGATTCAAAAGAAAGATTTACTGAGAATCTGAACAAGAATTGTGTCGCCCTCGGCGCGCTGATATCGCAAATGGAGATGTGGACCAGTGACAATCAGTACGGGCATAGCTGTGTCACGATTCTCGGCCTGTAGTTCCCACGTCGGCCGAGAAGCGCCGCTCGCTCGACGATGATGCACGGCTGGAACTCGACCCGTTTCGGTCATTCGCCCCGGTCGATGTCGCCTATGAGATTATCTCGAACACTTTCGACAATGAATGCTCACTCAAGCTCATGGAAAACTCGCTCGCGGTCTCACCCTATGCTCTGGCGGTCTACTTCTACGGCGGAATCCAGTATTGCTTCGAAAGCGCGCCTAGGGATATGCCGTCTATGGATGAGGTCAACCGCAAGCTAGCGCAAATCGTATGGCAGGAATCAGGTCCCTCAAATGTGCCCATATCAGCTCGCCGCGATGGTTTTCTGATCTTTGACTTCGACAAGTCTCCGAACTTTGCACAAGTGCCAAGTACGACGTTTGACGAAAAGATTATGCGAGAGCGGCAGGAACTAGCCCATCAGCGCTTTCAATACATGAACGCATTCTTGATGGCGCTACATTCGGGTCTCGCTGAGACGATGCAAACCGGAACACCCGTACAGTCGCCGCTGAATCCAACTAGCTACTACAAGGCTTTTGAGCAGCAAGGCCACTGGCTTATCACGGACATCTCGATCCACCAAGTGGAGGGATCAAACTTCTTGGCGCAGGATATAAAGCTAGCCGCCCTAGATCATGCATTGCACGTGATGGCACGCTGTAGCGAAGTGTTTGCGGACGACGGCCTGAAAATTTTGGCACTCTGCCTGACTGCAGGCAATCAGTTGACGCTTCATCAATACGAATCCGCCCACCTTATTGCTTGGTCGGTGATCGAAAAATCACTCAATAAAGTGTGGGCCAACCTCGTACATGAACTAGACGCAAGGAATGGCGGGCACACAGAGATGAACCGCGATCGCCGCAGGATGCTGCTTGAAGGGCACGACTACACTGCTTCGATCGTGACGCAGATGCTCTCCTTTCATAAAAAAATTGACGACGACATGCTCGCGCGCCTGGATGATGCAAGACGCACGCGCAACAATTTTGCGCACAGCCTCCGTCCCGTGAGGTGGGACGACGCGGCTCGCGCGATCAACACTGCAAACGAACTCATCAGCAAGGTCGTCGGCACGAAGGTCCATTGTCAGGCTGCGTTGCAGTGGCACGGCTGAACGGATGGTTGCCGTCTTCTTGACAGCTACTGATGATAGTGACTGCGCTGCATGCGAATGTCTCATATCGGCGAGACAGCGGGCGGGCGTTCGTGCTAACTGAGTGACTCAAACGGGTCGATAGTGTTGAAAAACTCGCTCCTGTCCGCAGCGCGATTGCGTCGCGAAAATTTGACCTCTCAGATCGCTCTACAAACCGCTCGCGAGCACCGGTTAGGGGTAAGAGGACCCTTGAAAACCGGGCTTGGACCTCGATTGGGGAGTTTTTCAACACTATCGGTCGGGTGCCGTCTTTCGCCACCTGCATGGTTGAGCAGCCTTCGCAGGATCTGACGGTGCCTGTCCGATGACGTCCCGACTTATACAGATGAGTACTGTAGCTACCCTAGCTACCCTAGCTACCCTAGCTACCCTAGCTACCCTAGCTACCCTAGCTACCCTAGCTACCGTACACTGGTAGATGCCACCCTTACATAGACGGCCATCCATGAGTACCAAGTCATCGATCAAATCTCACCACGGGAACGACGGGGAGCCGTCATGGCATCTTTATAGGGATGTGTTGGAAAAAGACAACGTGGTCTATCTCGAACTGGACGGCGTGCAGGCCGACGTGGTCATGATTGACAGCATATGGGCCAAGGCGGGCACGGTGCTGCTTCGCCTGCCCATTGCCACAGCCATGCAGCTTGGACTGTTACCGCCCAGCGACCCGGCATAACACCAGACGTTGGGAGTGTGCAAAGCGTACGGCGAAATCCGCGTTGACACTTCGTTGACAGGCCAGAAAAGAAAATGGCCTAGCCCGTAGGCTAAGCCATTGAATCTTTTGGTGCCGGAAAGAGGAATCGAACCCCCGACCTTCGCATTACGAATGCGCTGCTCTACCGTCTGAGCTATTCCGGCATCGGAGAAGCGAAATTATAGGGATTACTTTGGTGCTTTGGCAAGCCCCTCGGCGCATTTTTTTATTTCGAGATCACTTTTTCGCTTCGAGGTGATAGCGGGTCACGCGATCGACCTCGTTCTTCGAACCGAGGAACACCGCGACGCGCTCATGCAGGCTCTTCGGCTGAATGTCGAGGATGCGCTTTTCGCCATTGGTCGCGGCGCCGCCGGCCTGCTCGACGATGAACGCCATCGGATTCGCTTCGTACATCAGACGCAATTTGCCCGGCTTGTCCGGCGTGCGCTTGTCGGCCGGGTACATGAAGACGCCGCCGCGATTGAGGATGCGATGCACGTCGGCGACCATCGATGCGATCCAGCGCATGTTGAAGTCGGCCTGGCGCGAACCTTCCTTGCCGGCCTTCAGTTCGCCGATGTACTGCTGAACCGGCGGATACCAGTGACGCTCGTTCGAGGCGTTGATCGCGTACTCGCGCGTTTCGACCGGAATGCGCATGTCGCTTTGCGTGAGCACCCACGAGCCGAGTTCGCGATCGAGCGTGAAGCAGTTCACGCCGTTGCCGGTGGTCAGCACGAGCACGGTTTGCGGGCCGTACACCGCATAGCCCGCGGCGACCTGCTGCGTGCCCGGTTGCAGGAACGACTGCTCGGTGGCCTGATGGCCGTCCGGGCAGCGCAGTACCGAGAAGATCGTGCCGATCGACACGTTGACGTCGATGTTCGACGAGCCGTCGAGCGGATCGAACACGAGCAGGTATTCGCCCTTCGGATAGTTGGCCGGGATCGGGAAGAACTGCTCCATTTCCTCGGACGCCATGCCAGCCAGGTTGCCGCCCCATTCGTTGGCTTCGAGCAGGATTTCGTTCGAGAGGATGTCGAGCTTCTTCTGCACCTCGCCCTGGACGTTTTCGCTGCCCGCCGAGCCGAGCGCATCGCCGAGCGCGCCTTTGCTGACGTGGTAGCTGATCGCCTTGCAGGCACGCGCAACGACTTCGATCAGGAGGCGCAGGTCGGCAGGCAGGTTGTTGGTTTCGCGCTGCTGCTCGATCAGGTACTTCGTGAGAGTGGTACGACGTTGCAAAGACATTGCTGTACTCCGGGGAGGCTAGAGGAATATCGGGATTTTAACCGTTCGTTGTGTCGGCTCCATGCATTTGCTGTGCTGAGGCGTGCGACGCCGTGTGGTGCGGCGTGGCATCGTTTGCCGCACGTATGGCGCGGCAGCCTTCAGCCCTTGCGGCGCGCCTTGCCGCTGACGCTCGCCGCGAGCGCCGCGGCCCGCGCGTGCCGGCCGGCACGCTCGGCATTTTCGGGCGCTCGGCGCGCGGCAGCGGTTCGATCTCGCGCGCGATCTGCTCGCCCGCGGCGGCGGTGGCGACGCGCAGGTCGTAGGCGATTTGCAGATTGAGCCAGAATGGCGCGCTGGCGCCGAAGTAGCGCTCGAGCCGCAGCGCAGTATCGGCGGAGATCGCGCGGCGGCCGCGCACGACGTCGTTGATGCGCGGCGCCGGCACTCGCAGCGCGAGCGCGAGCGCGTTGACGGACATGCCGAGCGGCTCGAGAAACTCGCTGCGTAGAATCTCGCCGGGATGGATCTCGGCAATGACCTCGCCCGTATCGACGTCCGAGAAATCGATGCTGTTGAGCGCGGAGCGTTTGATGACCATGTCGGTCTCCCAATAGTCAGTGATAGTCGACGATCTCGACATTCAGCGCGTCTTCGCCCACGAAATGAAAGCAAATGCGCCATTGCGCATTGATGCGAATGCTCCATTGCCCGCTGCGCAGGCCCTGCAAGGCTTCGAGCCGGTTGCCGGGCGGCGCGTGCAAATTCGCGATGGAGCTTGCGGCGTCGATCATCAGCAGCTTGCGATAGGCGAGCGCCTGGATGTGATGCGGCAGCGAATGCACGAACTTGCCCTGGAAGATTCTCGCGGTGGCCTTGTCGGCGAATGTCAGTATCATGGATGATATAACGCGTCACGTTAAATGTAAATAATTAAACCGAGGCGTATACTTTCTCCTTGCGAACGAGGCATGAACAGTCGGCCAGATGGCTAATGTCGCCACCGCCAGACGAAAAAAAGCCGGCAACGCGTGCCGGCTTTTCGGTGCGGTGTGAAACTCAGCGAGGCATTACGCTAGCGCCTTCTCGACGATCTCGCGCACGTCGCGCGATTTCACCTGCGCGGCCACTTTTTCGAGCGCCGCGCGCATGCTGTCGCGCAGCGCCGGCGTGAAGCGGCGCCACAGTTCGAGCGAGCGCGCGAGGCGTGCGGCCACCTGCGGATTGAGCGCGTCGAGCGCGATTACCTGGTCGGCCCAGAACGCGTAGCCCGAGCCGTCTTCGGCGTGGAACTGCGCGGGGTTCGCCGCGCAGAAGCTGAAGATCAGCGCGCGCGCGCGGTTCGGGTTCTTCAGCGTGAAGGCCGGGTGCGTCATCAGCCTGCGCACCGTGTCGATGACCGGATGCTGCGCGCTGCCGCGCTGCGTCGCCTGCAACGCGAACCACTTGTCGATGACGAGCGGCTCCTTCTCGAAGCGCCGGTAGAAGTCGTCGAGCGCGTGCTGCGCCTCGGCGCTGCCGCCTTGCGGCGCGCCCGCGTTGAGCAGCGCGGAGAGCGCGGCTGCGCGATCGGTCATGTTGTTCGCGGTGTCGTATTGCGCGGACGCGAGGCGCACGGCTTGCGCCGGATCGTCGAGTTCCGCGAGATACGAGAGCGCGAGATTCTTCAACGCGCGATGACCGGCCGCCTCGGGCGTCGCTTCATAGTCGCCCGGCGTGCGATGCTGCTCGTACACCTTCAGCCAGTCGTCGCGCAGCGCGTTGGCGAGGCGCTTGCGCACGAACTGCCGCGCCGCATGAACCGCGGCCGGGTTCGACTCGGCCATCTGCTCGGCCAGATACGCTTCGGACGGCAGCATCAGCGCGAGTTCGCGGAACGCCGGCGATAGCGTCTCGTCGGTCAGCACGCGCGCGAACGCGGCAACCACCGAGTCGTCGAGTTGCAGCGCCGCGCCCGTGGCCGCGCGTGCGGCGAGCGCGAGCAACTCGCGCGTGGCGAGCCGCTGGCCGGCTTCCCAGCGGTTGAACGGATCGCTGTCGTGCGCGAGCAGGAACGCGAGCTGTTCGGCCGTGTAGTCGTATTCGACGATGACCGGCGCCGAGAAATTGCGCAGCAGCGACGGCAGCGGTTCCTGCGCGACGTCGACGAACGTGAAGGTCTGCTCGGTCTGCGTGAATTCGAGTACGCGCGTGGTCGATGCCGCCGCCTGCGCCTCGCCGTCGAGCCGCAGCGGCAGATCATGGCCGTCCGCGCCGATCAGGCCGAGCGCGAGCGGAATCAGCAGCGGTCCCTTCTGCGTTTCGCGCGCGGCCGGCGCGGCGTCGCCGTAACCTTGCCTGAGCGTCACGCTGTAGCGCTGCTGCGCGGCGTCGTAGCGGGTGCGCGCCGATACGCGCGGCGTGCCGGCCTGGCTATACCAGCGCTCGAACTGCGCGAGGTCGCGGCCGTTCGCGTCGGCGAGCGCGTGGCGGAAGTCGTCGCAGGTCACGGCCTGGCCGTCGTGGCGCGCGAAGTACAGGTCCATGCCCTTGCGGAAACCGTCGCGGCCGAACAGCGTCTGATACATCCGCACGACTTCCGAGCCTTTCTCGTAGACGGTCATCGTGTAGAAGTTGTTGATCTCGACGTAGCTCTCCGGGCGCACCGGATGCGCCATCGGGCCCGCGTCCTCGGCGAACTGCATCTGGCGCAGCACGCGCACGTCCTCGATGCGCTTGGTCGCGCGCGCGGCTTCGTCGCTGCTGCCCGTCTGGCCGCCCGCCATGTCGGCCGAGAACTCCTGGTCGCGGAACACGGTGAGCCCTTCCTTCAGGCTCAGCTGGAACCAGTCGCGGCAGGTCACGCGGTTGCCGGTCCAGTTGTGGAAGTATTCGTGGCCGACCACCGCCTCGATGTTCGCGAAGTCGGTGTCGGTGGCGGTTTCGGGGTTCGCGAGCACGTACTTCGTGTTGAAGATGTTGAGCCCCTTGTTCTCCATCGCGCCCATGTTGAAGTCGCTGACCGCGACGATCATGAAGCGGTCCAGATCGAGTTCGAGCCCGAAGCGCGCCTCGTCCCATTGGATCGAGTGGATCAGCGAGTCCATCGCGTGACGGGTCTTGTCGAGATCGTGCGGTTCGACCCACACCTGCAGCAGCTTTTCCTTGCCCGAGCCGGTCTTGACGCGTTCTTCGAGCGCGACGAGCTTGCCCGCGACGAGCGCGAACAGGTAGCTCGGCTTTTTGAACGGGTCTTCCCAGCGCGCGAAATGGCGGCCGTCGGGCAACTCGCCTGCTTCGAGCAGATTGCCGTTCGACAGCAGCACCGGATAGTCGGCCTTGCTCGCGCGCAGTGTGACCGTGAAGCTCGCCATCACGTCGGGGCGATCGAGGAAGTAGGTGATGCGGCGAAAGCCCTCGGCCTCGCACTGCGTGAAGAAGTTGCCGCTCGAGACGTACAGGCCCGACAGCGTGGTGTTGTCCGCGGGATTGCAGATACTGGTCAGCGTCAGCTCGAAGCTGTCCGGCACGTCGTCGAGCACGAGGCCATGCTCGTGCGGATGCGCATGGGAAAACGGCTGGCCGTCGAGTTCGGCGCCGACGAATTCGAGCTGCTCGCCCATCAGTTCGAGATGCGCGGCGCGCGCTGCGTCCGGGTTGCGGCGCACGCGCATCGTATTCCTCACGACCGTGCGTTCGGGGACCAGATCGAATTCGAGCGCGACGGTGTCGATCAGGAAGGCGGGCGGCGCGTAATCGGCGCGGCGGATCACATTGGGCGTTGCGGTATCGGCCATGGCGTTCTGTGGTGGTGGACTCGAGCGGTCAGGCGCGCGCAGGGCGCGCGAGCCGGGCTTGGTCGAGCCATTGTACAAAGCCTCGGGTGATTGTGCGGAACGATGCGGGGGCGAGCTTCGAAGCCTGGCGGTACGACCTGACTGTGCGGCCTGGCCGGGCGTCGATAGCGGGCCGCCGGCTTCGTTGCGCCTTGGCCGGGAAGAACCTTTTGCCGGCCGGCGAGGTCAGCGTATTATCGGGCGCTGCGCGCGGCGGCAGTCCGTGCGGTCAGTGTGGTCCGTGAACGCGTGGCGGCGGGTTCCGCGCCTCGGGCCGGCATCGATCCGCTTCGGCGGATCAGGTCGCGCGAAGAGGTCACGCGAAGAAGCGCGCCACCGGCACGGAATAATCGCGCTCGATCCACGGTTTTAATTGCAGCACTTCAGACGCATCACGAGGTAGACCATGAACACCGATCGATGGACGCGCCGCATCATGCTGCTGTTCGCGGCACTGACGTTGCTGCTCGCCGGCTGCACGACCTATGTGACGACCCAGGTCACGGCGTTCTCCGCGTGGAGCGGCAGCGACGCGATCCGCACCTATGCGTTCACGCGACACGAGGATCAGCAGAACAATCTGGAGCTGACCGCGTACGAGCGGATCGTCGCGAACGAACTGGCCGCGCAGTCGTTCCGCGAGGTTCCTCGCAACGAGGCGCGCTATCTGGTCGAACTCGCCTACGGCATTCGCTCGGACATCGTGACCGTCGCGGAACCGGTCTATTACAACCCGTGGCCCGGTCCGTACTGGGGCCGGCCGTTCGATCCGTGGGGGCCGTGGGGACCGTTCCCGACCGCTTACGTGAATCAGAGCTACCCGGTTTTCACGCATCTGCTCGGCATCCGGATGACCGAGCGCGCGAGCGGCAAGGAGGTCTACAACGTGAGCGCGCGTAATTTCGGCGGCGAGTCGTCGCTGGTCAGGGCGATGCCGTATCTCGCGCGCAGCGCGCTCGCCGATTTTCCGCTCGGCAACGGCGCCGTGCATACGGTGAAGATTCCGGTCGGCAACGGCGGCATGGCGGTGACAGAGGTGTCGATGCCGGCTGCGGCGCCGGCGGCGGCGTCGGGCACCTCGGGCTCATCGGCCACCAAGCCAGGGCAGTAAGCCGCGCTCGCGCGGTACGTCGGCACCCGGCGCACCATGCAAAACCACGCAAAAACGGCCCGGCAGGCGTGATCCGCCGGGCCGTTCGCTTTGCCGCCTAAACCCCCACCCCGAGCAGCGCCATCGCCCCGAGCACGACGAACATCACCGCCGCGATGCCGTGCACGAGCTTCGTCGGCAGACGATGCGCGAAGCGGTCGCCGAGCAGAATCGCCGGCACGTTGGCGATCATCATGCCGAGCGTCGTGCCGGCCACCACGCTGAAGAAATCGTGAAAGCGCGCGGCGAGGGCGACCGTCGCGATCTGCGTCTTGTCGCCCATTTCCGCGATGAAGAACGTGACCACCGTCGCGCCGAACACGCCGAAGTGCGTGCGGTTGGTGTTGGCTTCCTCGTCGTCGAGCTTGTCGGGCACGAGAATCCACAAGCCCATGCCGATGAACGAGGCGGCGAGCGCCCAGCGCATGATGGCCGGCGTGAGCATCGAGCCGAGCCACGCGCCGAGCGCGCCGGCGCCCGCGTGATTGATCAGCGTCGCGACGAGCACGCCGAGAATGATCGGCACGGGTTTGCGGTAGCGGGCGGCGAGCACGAGCGAGAGCAGTTGCGTCTTGTCGCCGATTTCGGCGAGCGCGACCGCACCGGTCGAAATAAGGAAGGCTTGATTCACTTTGAAGGGATTCCTCGGGCCGAATCATGAACGAGCGACGACCCACGACACGCCGGGCCCTGTTGCGGCGCGTGTGGATCATCGGTCTCGCCAGGCCAGAGGCTGCGGCTGCCATGGCCGTGACGGCCAAGTCTGTTGACAGGCGCCCTCGCGAACCGCACGTGCGACGCACCGGCGAAACGCGGTGCGGACGTGCTGCGAGGCGGCTACTCCCCAATGAGGGCCGGAGTATAACAGAGCCGGCGGTGCGTTTACCGCGGATATCGGGCCGATACCGGTCTGATATTGCACGGATGTTGCGCGGATGCCGCGCCGCGCATACGGCGCCGGCTGCGGCGGTTTGCAACAATTGCCAGGAAAGGCCGCAAACGATTTTCGGAAAGCAGGGCGCCGCTCCCGTCTCTCCCGCCACCCCGAAAATTGCCGCCGGCCCCGCGCGCAAGCCTTCCCGGCGGGCCCGCCGCAGCGTTCCGGCCATTTTTGTCAATTCGTCTGACAGTTTGTTGTTTTAAGGCTCGGATACAGATGGATACGTCTTTCCTGGCTGATTTAATCCAGAATATTCAGTATGATTCCGGCGACAAAAGGAGCCTGAGCCAAATCTCGCAGACCCATTGACAAAGGCGCCTAAATAATCGGGGCCAATTGCCGATAATTCGCTGAATTCCCCCTAAGAAGATTGGTCGATCCCGGCTGAAAACATCCCGATCCGCGCGGCGCCACACGCTGTGACGGCTGTATATTCCGTCAGGCGCTTGAGCCTTTTCCCGTTTCTACGCGCGAACACCGTATGCCCGATCTGCACTGGACCATTCCGGTCGGTCGCTGGTCTAGCTGGCCGGCTACCGCATCTGCCGCACCCGATATCGGCTTTATCGAGCCGATCGTGCGGCGGCGTCTCAGCACGCTGTCCAAAGCCGCGCTCAAGGTTGCGCACGATTGTGTCGCGCGCGAGCCGGTGCGCGTGGTTTTCGCGTCGCGGCACGGGGAATTGCGGCGCACCACCGACATCCTGCGCAGCATCAGCGCCGGCGAACCGGTTTCGCCGACCGCGTTCAGCCTGTCGGTGCTCAATGCGATGACCGGCGTCTTCGGCATTGCGCGCGGCGACCGCTCGGCCGCGAGCGCGGTGTCGGCCGGCGCGCAAACGCTCGGCTATGCGCTGCTCGAAGCGTATGCCCAATACGCGACGCAACCCGACTCTCCGGTGCTGCTCGTCTACGCCGACGAACCGGCCGATCGCGCTTACGGCACGATCGAAGACGAAGTACAGGGCGGCGCGCTCGCGCTGCTGCTCGACGACACGGCGGCGGCCGGGCACATCGTATGCTCGCTGTCCCGCGCGGCCGGCTCGCGGTCCGCGCCGGTTGACGGCGCCGCGGCCAACGTAACTGCGGCCACCGCTAATCTGGCCGTTAACCTGGCCAGTAACCTGGGCGCCAACCCGGGCAACGCTGCCGCCGAAGCCGCTGCCGCCGCTAACAACCCGCCCGCCAACCCGAACACCCTCGCCGCCGACACCGCCGCAACCCGCTTTCCCACCCAGAGCCAGGCGCTGCTGCACTGCCTCGAAACCGGGCAGCCCGCGTGCTGGGAGCGGGCCGGCGCCCTCTGGCACTGGAGATGGCATGACCGCGCGGCTTGATTATCTGTGGCGTCTTGGCGCGACCGGCATGGCCTTCGTCGTGTTCGGCCTCTGCGGCATGCTGTTTTCGGTGCTCGTGTTTCCGCTCGCGTGGCTGTGGCCGCATCGCGCGTCGCGGCAGCGCGCCGTGACCGCTGTGATTCACTGGTTTTTCCGCGCGCTCGTCGCGGTGCTGCGCGGCGTCGGCGTGATGGAGCTCGACGTGTCGGGCGCGGCCGCGCTGCGCGCGGGCGGCCCGGCCGTCGTCGTCGCCAATCATCCGACCTATCTCGACGTGATGGTGCTGCTCTCGCTCACGCCGCGCGCGTGTTGCGTCGTGAAGAACGCGCACTGGCGCAATCCGTGTTTCTGGGGCATCGTGCACGCGGCCGAATACGTGAGCAACGCGGACGCCACCGAACTCGTCGAAGCGGGTGCGCGCCAGCTTGCGGCCGGCTACACGATGATCGTGTTTCCCGAGGGCACGCGCAGCCCTGCGCCGAACCGGCTGCACGCGTTTTCGCGCGGCTTCGCGCATATGGCGCTGAAGGCCGGCGCGCCGATCGTGCCGGTGCTGATGGATTGCGACCCGCCCGCGTTCACGCGGCAGATGCGCTGGTACGACGTGCCGGCGCGCGCTTTCCGGATGCGCGTGAACGTGCTCGCGCCGCTCGGCGTCGGCGAACTTGCCGCGCACGACGCGACCCCGGCCCTCGCGGCGCGCAGCGTGACGCGCGCCGTCGAAGCCCACATGACCCAGCACCTGTTCGATTATGGATTCTTTAAAACTGGAAATTAAAAAGCTTCTGATCGAAGCGCTCGATCTCGAAGACCTGAGCCCCGCCGATATCGACGACGATGCCCCGTTGTTCGACACCGACGGCATCGGTCTCGATTCGATCGACGCGCTCGAAATCGGCATCGTGCTGCGCAAACAATACCAACTAACCATCGCGGCGAACGACGAACGCACGCGCGAACACTTCCGCTCGATCAGCACGCTCGCCGCGCTCGTCGAGAGTCAGCGCGAAGCGTCGCAGGCTGCGAACGAAACCACCAGGAAAGGGGAATGAACCGTGACCGAGACTGAGATTCTTGAGCGCATCCGCGCGATCTTCAAGGAGAACTTCGCGATCGAGCCCGAGCGCGTGACGCCCGAGGCGCATCTGTTCGAAGACCTCGATCTCGACAGCATCGACGCCGTCGATCTCGCGATCAAGCTGCAGGAAATGACCGGCCGCCGTATCAAGCCCGAGGAATTCAAGTCGGTGCGCACCGTCGGCGACGTGATCGGCGCGGTCGAGTCGCTGCTCGCGGCGCAAGGCTGATGCCCGCCGCGCGCTCGCGATCGCAGACGGCGCCGTCGTTGTCCGCCGCGGCCGGCGCGCCCGGTACGCGGACTCACTGGAGCAGGGCCGTCGTGCGGGGGCTGCTGATGCTCGCGTATCCGGTGCTGATCCTGTGCGCATGGCATTGGGACACGCCACGGCTCGTCGGCTTCATGCTGCTCGCGATCCTGTGGCTGCAGCGCTGGGCCGGCGGCGGTCCGCTCGCGCTGTCGCTGCGGCAGCTTTCCGCGCTCGACTGGGGCGTGCTCGTGCTGCTCACCTGCGCGTCGGCGGCGATCGTCGTGACCGACAGCGAGCTGTTGCTGCGCCTCTATCCGTCGCTCGTCAATCTCGGGCTGCTCGTCGCGTTCGGCGCGACGCTCGCGCGCGGGCCCTCGATGATCGAAAAATTCGCGCGGCTCGGCAATCCGAACCTGCCGGCCGACGCGGTGCGCTATACGCGGCGCGTGACCCAGGTATGGTGTGCGTTTTTCGTCGCCAACGGCGCGTTTTCGGCGTATACGGCGCTGTACTGGAGCCGCGCGAACTGGTCGCTCTATAACGGCGCGATTGCCTATGGGCTGATCGGCCTGCTGCTCGCCGGCGAGATCGTCTGGCGTTATCTCGTCGTGTTGCCGCGCGCCGCGCGAGCGGGTTCGGAGGCCGCATGATCGCGCTGCACGATCTGCTTCCGGCCGTCGCGTCGAGTGCGCCCGATACGCCCGACGCGCTCGATACGCCGGTGTGCCGCGACGGCGCGACGCTCATCGACCGCGCGGCGTTTCGCGCGCGCGTCGCGGCACTGATCGCGCTTGCCGAGACCCATGCGGCGCCGCGCTGCGCCCTGTGCATCGACGACCCGTTCGATTTCTCCTGCGCGTTGTTCGCGCTTTTCGCATGCGGCAAGGAGCCGGTGATCCCGGCCAACGCGACGCCGGGCTATCTGGCCGATCTCGCGGACGCCTACAACTTCATGCTGACGGACGCCGATCTGCCGCCGTTCGCCGCGCGCGACGCGACTCATGCTGCCGCGACGCATGCTGCCAGCCCGATCGATCCGCATGCGCCGCTCACGCTCTACACATCCGGCAGCAGCGGCACGCCGAAGCCGATCCGCAAGACGCTCGCGCAGTTCAACGCCGAAGTGCAGACGCTCGAACAGCAGTGGGGCGCGTTGCTCGGCGACGCGACGATGCTCGCGAGCGTGCCGCATCATCACATCTACGGGCTGCTGTTTCGCGTGCTGTGGCCGCTCGCGGCCGGCCGCGCGTTCGACCGAGCAATCGGCACGGAGCCGCTGCAATTGCAGGAACGCATCGCGCAGTGCGGCGCGACCGCGCTCGTCTCGACGCCCGCACAATTGTCGCGCTGGCCCGCGTTGCCGGGCTTTGTCGCGCTGACCCCGGCGCCGCGCGCGTTCTTCTCCTCGGGCGGCCCGCTCGCGGCCGACGCCGCGCAGCACTATGCGTCCGCCTACGGCGCGGCGCCGCTCGAAATCTACGGCAGCACCGAAACCGGCGGGATCGCGTGGCGTCGTCAGGATCACGGCGACGCGTGGCAGCCGGTCGCGGGCGCCGAGGTGCGGCGCGACGACGACGGCGCGCTGTGCGTGCGCTCGCCGCATCTCGATCACGATGGCTGGCATCGCACCGGCGACCGCGTTGCCTTCGACGCCGATGGCCGTTTCCGTCTGCAAGGCCGTCTCGACCGTGTGCTGAAGCTCGGCGGCAAGCGGGTCTCGCTGCCGGAACTGGAAGCGCGTCTCGCGCTGCATCCGTACGTGGCGCAGGCGGCGCTCGTGCCGCTCGAAGGCGCCTCGCGCGAACGGGTCGGCGCGGTGGTCGCGTTGAGCGAGGCGGGCGGCGCGGCCTTGCGCGAGGAAGGCCGGGTGGCGTTCGCGAAAACGCTGCGCCGTCATCTTGCCGATTATTTCGATGCGGTCGTGCTGCCGCGTCACTGGCGTTTTCGCGTGAGCCTGCCGTTCGATGCGCGCGGCAAGCTGCCCGCGAGCGCGGTGGCGGCCGCGTTCGAGCCGCGCGCCGAGGGCATGGAAGTGCTCGCCGAAACGCGCAGCGGCGACACGCTGCACTACGAACTGCGCGTGCCGCCCACGCTCGTGCATTTCGCCGGCCACTTTCCGGGCCTGCCGATTCTGCCGGGCGTCGTGCAGATCGACTGGGCCGTGCGGCTTGCGGCCGGGCATTGGCCGAAGGTGCGCGCGCTTGCCTCGGTCGAGCGTCTGAAGTTCATGGCGCCGGTCCCGCCGGGCGCGGTGCTCGGGCTCACGCTGACGCACGACGCCGCGCGCCGGCGCGTGCAGTTCGCCTACCGGCTCGACGGCCGCGAATGCGCAGCGGGCGTGCTCGTGCATCGGGAGGATGCGTGATGGGCATCGCGGCCTGCATCGTCATTCCGATCTATAACCACAAGGACGCGATCGGCGCGACCGTCGCGCATCTCGCGGTGCATGGCCTGCCGATCTTCGTCGTCGATGACGGCAGCGACGAGCCGACCCAACAGGTGCTCGCCGTGCTCGCGCGGCAGTACGCGGAGCGGCTTACGCTGCTGCGTCTGCCGCACAACGGCGGCAAGGGCGCGGCGGTGATGGCGGGCTTGCGGGCCGCGCGCGCGGCAGGCTACACGCACGCCTTGCAGATCGACGCCGACGGCCAGCACGATGCCGCCGACGTGCCGCGCTTCATCGACGCGGCGCGCACCGCGCCGGGCGCCGTGATTCTCGGCCGCCCGGTCTATGACGACAGCGTGCCGAAGGCGCGTCTCTATGGCCGCTATCTGACGCACGTATGGGTGTGGATCGAAACGCTGTCGCTGACGATTCGCGACTCGATGTGCGGCTTTCGCCTCTATCCGCTCGCGCTCGCCTGCGAACTGATCGACAGTGTGCGACTGCCGACGCGCATGGACTTCGACATCGAGATTCTCGTGCGCCTCTACTGGCGGCGCGCGGCATTCCGCTCGATTCCAACGCGCGTCACTTACGCCGCCGATGGCGTGTCGCATTTCGACGTGTTGTGGGACAACGTGCGCATCAGCCGCAGCCATACGCGGCTCGTGTTCGGCATGCTGTGGCGTTTGCCGATGCTGCTCGCGCACAAGGTGATGCCGCGCCGTGGTGTGCTGGTCGATGAGGCTGATGGGGAAGCGAACGGCAAAGCGGCGGATAAAGTTGCCGCCAACGCCGCGGACACCGCCAACACCGCCAACACCGCGCGTGACGCGGCGGGCCAACCCATCGGCAACCCGCCACGCAAACCCGCGGACGAACCCGCGCAAGCCGCCGCCCCCGAAGCCTGGTGGCGCATCGCCGAACGCGGCAGCCATCTCGGCATGAGTCTGCTCGCGCTGAGCTGCAAGCTGTTCGGCCGCCGCTTCACCGCGCTCTGGCTGCATCCGATCGTCGCGTATTTCCTGCTGACGGGCCGTGCCGCGCGCAAGGCGTCGGCCAACTACTTCAGGCATCTGAGCGCGGCCGCATCGTCCGCCGATGCCGATACCGACACGCCGCAGCCGGGCTGGCTGTCCGCCTATCGGCACATGCTCGCGTTCGCGCAGTCGGGCTTCGACAAGCTCGCCGCGTGGAGCGGCCGCGTCGACGCGGCCGACGTCAGGTTCGACGATCCTTCGGCATTCGAAGCATTGATCGCGAGCGGCAAGGGCGCGCTCGTGATCGGCGCGCATCTCGGCAATCTCGAGATGACGCGCGCGCTTGCCGTGCGCGGCGCACACGCGAAAGTCACGGCGGTGGTCTATACCGAACACGCGCGGCGTTTCAACGAGGTGCTCGCGTCGGCCAATCGCGACTTCGCGCGGCATCTGCTCGAAGTCGGCGATTTCGGTCCCGAGACCGCCGTGCTGATGCAGCAGCGCATCGAGGCGGGCGAGCTGCTCGTGATCGTCGGCGACCGCGTGCCCGCGCGCGAAGCGGGCCGCACCACCGACGCGCAATTCCTCGGCGCGAGCGCACCGTTCGCGCAAGGGCCGTACGTGCTCGCGCATGCGCTCGGCTGTCCGGTGTATCTGTTCTTCTGTCTGAAAGAGCGCGACGGCTATCGCATGTACTTCGAGCCGTTCGCCGAGCGCATCGAGCTGCCGCGCCGCGAACGCGCGCAGCATCTGGCTGCATGGGCGCAACGCTATGCGCTGCGTCTCGAACACTATTGCCGCAAGGCTCCTTATCAATGGTTCAATTTCTTCGATTTCTGGGCGAGCCCGAGGCGAGGCGCAAATGGCCGAACATGATCTGAGTACGGCGCACGAGGCCGGCGCGGGTACGAACGTGGACCCGGATCGGCATGCGCAGATGAACCCGCGCATCGATATGCACGTCGACCCGCACACCGTTCCGCGCACAAGCGCCGAGGCGATCGTGATCGGCGGCCGTCGCCTGACGATCGAAGAGGTCGTCGCGATCGCGCGGCACCGCGCACCGGTCGCGTTGAGCGCCGATCCCGCGTGGCGTGCGCGCATCGAGCGCGGCGCGGATTTTCTGCGCCGCCATCTGGCGCAAGGCGCGACCGTCTACGGCGTCAACACCGGTTACGGCGATGCCTGCGTGGTCGACGTGCCGATGGAACTCGTCGAAGCGTTGCCGTTGCAACTGACGCGCTATCACGGCTGCGGCATGGGCGCGTATCTCGACGACGCGCAAACGCTCGCGGTGATCGCGGCGCGCCTGAACTCGCTCGCGTATGGTTTTTCCGGCGTGCGGCCCGTGCTGCTCGAACGTCTCGCCGACCTGATCAATCACCGCGTGTTGCCGCGCATTCCGTCCGAAGGGTCGGTCGGCGCGAGCGGCGATCTGACGCCGCTCTCGTACGTGGCGGCGGCGCTCGTGGGCGAACGCGAGGTGCGGTTCGCGGGCGCGTCGCGCGAGGCGCGCGGCGTGTGGGCCGAACTCGGCGCCGCGCCGCTCACGCTCGCGCCGAAGGAAGGGCTCGCGCTGATGAACGGCACGGCCGTGATGACGGGGCTCGCGTGTCTCGCGTTTGCGCGCGCCGATCATCTGACGCGGCTCGCCGCGCGTCTGACCGCGCTGTCGACCGTCGCGCTCGACGGCCGCGCCGCGCATTTCGACGCGCTGCTGTTCGAGGCGAAGCCGCACTTGGGCCAGGCCGAAGCGGCCGCCTGGATTCGCGACGATCTCGCGGGCCGCGACGATACGCCCGGGCATCGTCTGCAGGATCGTTATTCGATTCGCTGCGCGCCGCATGTGATCGGCGTGGCGCGCGATGCGCTGACATGGGTGCGCCGCGACGTCGAAAACGAGCTGAACAGCGCGAACGACAATCCGCTGATCGACCCCGACAACGAACGCGTGCTGCACGGCGGCAACTTCTACGGCGGCCATATCGCGTTCGCGATGGATGCGTTGAAGGTGGCGGTCGCCAATCTCGCCGATCTGATGGACCGGCAGCTCGCGCTGCTCGTCGACGTGAATTTCAACAACGGCCTGCCGCGCAATCTGTCGGGCGCCGCGCCCGCGCGCGCGGCGATCAATCATGGCTTCAAGGCCGTGCAGATTTCGTCGTCCGCGTGGACCGCCGAAGCGCTCAAGCACACGATGCCCGCGAGCGTGTTCTCGCGCTCGACCGAGGCGCACAATCAGGACAAGGTCAGCATGGGCACGATCGCCGCGCGCGACTGTTTGCGCGTGCTCGAATTGACCGAACAGGTGGCCGCCGCGCACACGCTCGCGACCGTGCAGGCCGTGAAGCTGCGCTTGCGCATCGATGCCGCGACGCCGGTGCCGGTGCCGCTGCGCGAGTTCATCGACGCAGTGAGCGCGCAATCGCCCTTCGTCGATGAAGACCGCGCGCTGGAAGGCGAACTGCGGGCATTGACCGCGTGCATCGGCGCGTGCGAACTGCTCGACGGCTATCGGACCACGGCGGATTCATCCCGCCAACGCAAAGGACGCGACGCATGAGCGGAACGCCGAAAACGCTGAGCGCGAGCGCGACGGTCGAAGTGCCGTTTCACGACGTCGACGCGATGAACGTATGCTGGCACGGCAATTATCTGAAGTACTTCGAGATGGGCCGTGCCGCGCTGCTGCGCGCATTCGACTACGACTATCGCGAGATGCAGGCGTCGGGCTATCTGTGGCCGATCGTCGAGGCGCATCTGAAGTATGTGCGGCCCGCCGTCTACGGGCAGACGCTCGACGTGCGCGCGCAACTGCTCGAATACGAAAACCGCCTGAAAATAGGCTATGAAATCGTCGATTGCGCATCGGGCACGCGCCTGACGAAGGGCTATACGATTCAGGTCGCCGTCGATGCCGCGACCCAGGAATTGCAGTTCGTGTCGCCGCCGGTCGTGTTCGAAAAACTGGAGCGTGTATGGGGGCGATGAGGGGAATGATGAGGAAGCCGATGGAAGGGGCAATGAATCGGCGGCCGGCGTTTGCGGCCTCGTTCTGGGTGTCGGGCGCAATGGCTGTGACGTGCGCGATCGCATGGCCGGCAACACCGGTGCATGCCGCCGCTGCAAACGCAAATGCCGGTGCAAATGCCACTGCCACCGCGAATACGACAACCGCAACGACACCCGCAACCGCCAACAACCCTGCGCTCGTCTCGCAGATCGCCTCGCATCTCGCCCAGGCCAAAGGCGTGCGCGCGCAATTCACGCAGACCCAAACGCTCGCCGCGATGAAGCAGCCGCTCGTCAGCAGCGGCACGTTGCTGTTTTTCCGCGAGCGCGGCGTGATCTGGCAGATCGACACGCCCTACAAAGCCACCTACGTCATCACCGATGCGGGCGTCGCGCAACTCGACGCCGAAGGCCAACGCGTGACCACGCACAGCGCACAGGGCGCACGCGGCGTCGCGCAGGTCTCGAAGATGATGCGCGCGATGCTTGGCGGCGATCTGTCCGCGCTGTACTCGCAGTTCGACGTGGCCGCCGAGGGTAGCGCCGCGCAGTGGCGCATGCGGCTCACGCCAAACCAGCCGCAGCTCGCGCAATCGATCAAGGGGCTCGACATGGCGGGCGGCGACTATCTGCAAAGCCTGCGCATCAGGCTCGCGAACGGCGACGTGACGAAGCTCGAGTTCGCGAAGAGCGTGACCGTCGACGCACCGACCGCGGCCGAGCGCAATCTGTTCGGAGCGCCGTGATGGACATGCTGCAGCAGCGGTCCGCGAAACAGGCATGGGGCGTGCGCGCCGCATGGCTCGTGCTCGCGCTGCTGGCGGCCCTGTATTGCGGCTGGCGCTTCGCGGGACCGGCGCCGCTCGAAACCAATCTGCTCGCGCTGCTGCCCGCGACCGAGGCGGACCCGGTCGCCGAAAAAGCGGTCGATACGCTCGCGAGCGCGCTCGGCGATCGCACGGTGCTGCTCGTCACGAGCCGCGACGACGCGCACGCGAAAGCAGCGGCGAAGCAACTGGGCGCATCGTTGCAAAAGAGCGCGGCGTTCGCCTCGGTGACGGCCGAATTGCCCCCGTTCGATCTGTCGCAGATCGCGGCGCTTTATATGCCGTATCGTTTCGGTCTGCTCGCGCCGGCCGATCGCGCGGCGCTCGCGGGCGGAGTACCGTCGGCGACATCGACATCGACATCGACATCGACATCGACATCGGCATCGGCATCGGCATCGACGCACACGTCCGCCGTCGCTGCGACCTTGCGCGACCAGCTCGCGCAGCGCCTCTACAGCCCGCTGCAAGCCGGTCTTAACACGCAACTCGCCGACGATCCGTTCGGCTGGCTCGAACGCTGGCTCGGCAATCTGCCGCTCGCGACGTCGAATCTCGAAGTCGAGGACAACCTGCTCGTATCGCATCGGCACGACGCGCAGGGTGACACGACGAGCGTGCTGATCGTCGCGACGCTGCCGGGCTCCGCCTACGAAACGAAAACGCAGCGCGCGGTCCACGCGGCGCTCGCCGACGCCGAAAGCACGCTGCGGCAGACTTTCCCCGACGTCACGGTTGCGCGCACGGGTGCCGTGTTCTACGCCGAGGCCGCGCGCAGCGCATCCGAGCGCGAGGTGCATCTGATCGGCATCGCCTCGCTGTGCGGGATCGCGCTGCTGCTGATGTGGGTATTCCGCTCGCCGCGTCTGCTGCTGCTCGGCTTCGTCTCGACGGCGCTTGGCATCGTCTGCGCGCTCGCGGCCACGCTGCTGGTCTTCGGCAAGCTGCATCTGCTGACGCTTGTGTTCGGCGCGAGCCTGATCGGCGAGGCGGTCGATTATTCGATCCAGTACTTCGTCGTCTATCTCGGCGCGGGGCGCGCCTGGGATGCGCGGCTCGGCGCACGCACGGTGCGCCCCGCGCTGACGGTCGCGTTGACGACGAGCCTGCTCGGCTACGCGATCCTGATGTGGGTGCCGTTTCCCGCGCTCAAGCAGATCGCATGCTTCGCGATGGCCGGCATTACGACCGCGTTCGCTTCGGTGCTGTGGCTGCTGCCCGCGTTGCTCACACGCGCGCCGCGCCGCAGTCCGCAGCGCGTATTCGACGGCGCGGCGCGCCTGCTCGCGGGCTGGCAGCGCGCGATCGGCGGCAAGCGCGCCTGGCCGCTCGCCGCGGTGCTGCTGATCGTCGCCGCGCCGGGCTGGCTGCGCCTCATGAGCGACGACGATATCCATCTGCTGATCCAGCGCGATGCGTCGCTCGTGGCGCAGGAAAACCAGGTGCGCGAAGCGGTTGGCGTCGACAACAGCGCGCAGTTTTTCGTGGTGCGCGGCGCGACCCAGGAAGCGGTGTTGCAACGCGCCGAAGCGCTCGGCGCGAAGCTCGATGCGCTGAACGGCACCGCGGATAGCGTCGGCGGCTATCAGTCGATCACGCAGTTCGTGCCGTCCGCGCAGCGTCAGAACGAAGCTCGCGCGCTGCTCGCGCAACGCGTATTCAACGATGCCCCTGCATTGCGCGCGATCCTGCTGCAAGCGGGCTTCAAGGACGAAGTCGCCGATGCATGGCTCGCGGCCTTTGCGAAACCGCAAGCGCCGCTGACCGTGGACCGCTGGCTCGCGGTGCCGTGGTCGCAGCCGTACCGGCATCTATGGCTCGGCGCAGTGGAATCGAATCCGGCCAGTCAGGCGAACCAGGCGAACCCGCCGCATGCGCAAAGCTACGCGGCCGTCGTGATTCCGCAAGGCGTGACGCCGCGCAACGAGCCCGCGCTGATCGCACTCGCGCACGGCCTGCCCGGCGTCGTATTCGTCGACAAGGCGGCGAGCGTGTCGAAGCTGTTCGGCGCCTATCGCCGGGATAGCGGTGGGTGGCTCGGCGGCGCGCTCGTGCTCGTCTGCGTGCTGCTGATGCTGCGCTACAAGCCGCGCGGCGGCATCGCGACGACCTTGCCGGTGCTGCTTGCGGTTGGCGTCGCGCTGGCGGTGTTCGGCTATGCGGGCGTGCCGCTCAATCTGTTCAACTGGCTCGCGCTGATGCTCGTGCTCGGCGTCGGCGCAAACTATGCGGTGTTTCTGCGCGAAGGCTGTTTGCGTGCGGACGCAGACCTCGGCGCGGTATGGACCGGCGTGCTGCTGTCGGCGGCGACCACGCTGCTGTCGTTCGGCATGCTCGGCATGAGCGCGATGCCCGCGCTCAGGAGCTTCGGCACGACGCTCGCGCTCGGCATCGCGGTCGCGGTGCTGCTTGCGCCTATCGGCATGCCCGAGGACGAGGGCATGGCAGCGGGCAGGTCGGCGCACAGGCCATCGCGCGGATCATCGCGCAAGTTATCGGAATCACGGAGAGCCGCATGAAAGCGCCACCCGTTTATTTGCACGCGCTCGGCATGATCAACGCGCTCGGCGGCAATCTCGACGAAATCGTGCCGGCGCTCGCCGCCGCGCGCGCGCCCGGCATGGGCCCCGCGCATACCGGTATCGGCGATGCGTTCGTCGGCAGCGTGCTTACGCCGCTCGATCTCGCGCCGCGCGCCGATCTCGCGCGCTACGACTGCCGCAACAACCGTCTGCTGCTGGCCGCGCTCGCGCAGATCGCGCCCGCGATCGACGCCGCGCGCGAGCGCTACGGCTCGGAGCGCATCGGCGTCGTGCTCGGCACCAGCACCTCGGGTATCGAGGCGGCCGAAACCGCGTTCGTCTATCACGCGCAGGCGGGCGAGCTGCCGGAGAACTTCAACTACCGGCAGATGGAAATCGGCACGGCCGCGCCATTCGCCGCCGCCGCGCTCGGCGTGCAGGGACCGGCGTTCACGATCTCGACCGCCTGCACGTCGAGCGCGAAAGCGTTCGCGTCGGCGCGCCGTCTGCTGCAATTGCAACTGTGCGACGCGGTCGTCGTCGGCGGGGTCGACTCGCTGTGCGAGTTGACCGTGCAGGGTTTTGCCTCGCTCGAATCGACGAGCGGCGCGCGCACCAATCCGATGAGCCGCAACCGCTGTGGCATCAACGTCGGCGAGGGCGCGGCCGTGTTCCTGATGAGCCGCGACGAAGCGGCGGTGCGGCTCGCGGGCCTCGGCGAATCGAGCGACGCGCATCATATTTCGGCGCCGGACCCGCAAGGCCTCGGCGGCGAGCTCGCGCTGCGCGGGGCGCTGGCCGATGCGGGCATCGCGGCGTCGGCGGTCGGCTACGTGAATCTGCACGCGACCGCGACGCGCAAGAACGACGAGATGGAAGCGCAACTGATGGCGCGCGTGTTTCCCGGCGGCGTCGCCGCGAGCGGCACCAAGCCGTTGACCGGCCACCAGCTCGGCGCGGCCGGCGCGACCGAACTCGGCTTCGCGTGGCTCGCGCTCGCGCGCGAAAACGCGACGCTGCCGCCGCATCTGTGGGACGGCGAAGCCGATCCCGAACTGCCCGCGCTCGATCTCGTCGAAGACGCGCGCCGCTTGCCGCTCGGCGTCGGCCCGCAATACGCGATGAGCAATTCGTTCGCGTTCGGCGGCAGCAATGTCAGCGTGATCCTCGGCCGGTAACGCATATGACGGCCCCGCTTCTTACCATCGAGCAACTCCTGCGCCAGCCGATCGAGGCGATCGTCCCGCATCGCGGCAGCATGCTGCTGATCGACGCGGTCGAGACCTTCGACGAAACCACGCTGAGCGCGCGCGCCAGCGTTGACCCGCACGCGTGGTATGCCGACGCCGACGGCGCGATGCCCGCGTGGATCGGCATCGAACTGATGGCGCAGTCGATCGCCGCGCACGTCGCCTTGCTCGCGATGCGCAACGGCGGCCACGCGCGGCCGGGTGTGCTGCTCGGCTCGCGCAGCTACCAGGCGGCGCGGCCCGCGTTTGCCGGCGGCGCGCGTTTGCGCATTCGCGCGAGCGAGCTGCTGCGCAGCGAGGCAGGCCACGGCGCGTACGAATGCACGATCGACGCGGACGACGTGCGCTGCGCCGAAGCCGTCATCAAGGTATTTCAGCCGCCCGATTTTCAGTCATTCATCGAAGGGAGTTTCAGTTCATGAGCCGGCGTGTTCTCGTTACCGGCGCAAGCCGCGGCATCGGCCGCGCGATTGCGTACAAGTTGGCCGCCGACGGCTTCGCGGTCTCCGTGCATTGCCGCACGGGACGCAGCGAGGCCGAGGCGGTCGCGACGGGCATCGCCGCGCAGGGCGGCACGGCGCGCGTGCTGCAGTTCGACGTGCGCGAGCGCGCCGTGTGCCGCGACGTGCTCGAAGCGGACGTCGCCGCGCACGGCCCGTACTACGGCATCGTCTGCAGCGCGGGCGTGACGCGCGACGCCGCGTTTCCGGCGCTCACCGAGGAAGACTGGGACATCGTGATCGAGACCGGGCTCGATGCGTTCTACAACGTCGTGCATCCGCTCACGATGCCGATGGTGCGCGCGCGCAAGGGCGGGCGCATCGTCACGATCGCGTCGGTGTCGGGCGTGATGGGCAATCGCGGCCAGGTCAACTACAGCGCGGCGAAGGCGGGGCTGATCGGCGCGACCAAGGCGCTCGCGGTCGAACTCGCCTCGCGCAACATCACTGTGAACTGCGTCGCGCCGGGTCTCGTCGAGACCGGCATGCTCGAACAGGTGACGCTCGAACACGCGCTGAAGACCGTGCCGATGAACCGCGTCGGCCAGCCGGCCGAAGTGGCGTCGGTGGTGAGCTTTCTGATGTCGGATGGCGCGTCGTACGTGACGCGCCAGGTGATCGGCGTGAACGGCGGGATGGTCTGATGAAGCGCGTCGTCATTACCGGCATGGGCGGCGTGAGCGCGTTCGGCGATAGCTGGGACGCGATCGAGGCACGCCTGAAAAGCGGCGAGAACGCGGTGCGCCGCATTGCCGAGTGGGATTACTTCGAATCGCTGCATACGCGGCTTGCGTGTCCGCTGCCGGGGTTCGCGATGCCCGCGCATTATCCGCGCAAGAAGGTGCGCTCGATGGGGCCGGTCTCGCTGTACTCGGTGCGCGCGAGCGAACTCGCGCTCGCCGATGCGGGCCTGGCCGGCGACGCGAGCATTGCCGACGGCCGCATGGGTGTCGCCTACGGCTCGTCGTCGGGCTCGGTGCAGCCGATCCGCGCGTTCGGCACGATGCTCGAAACCGGCTCGATGAGCAACGTCACGTCGAACAGCTACGTGCAGATGATGCCGCACACGACGGCCGTCAACGTGAGCCTGTTCTGGGACCTCAAGGGCCGCATCATCCCGACTTCGTGCGCGTGTGCCTCGGGCAGCCAGGCGATCGGCTATGCCTACGAGGCGATCCAGTCGGGCAAGCAGACGCTGATGCTCGCGGGCGGCGCGGAAGAGCTGTCGGGCCCGGCGGTCGCGGTATTCGACACGCTCTATGCGACCAGCACGCGCAACGACGAGCCGCGGCTGACGCCGCGCCCGTTCGATGCCGCGCGCGACGGTCTGGTGGTCGGCGAGGGCGCGGCCACGCTGGTGCTCGAAGAGTACGAACATGCGCGAGCGCGCGGCGCGCGGATTCATGCGGAAGTGGTCGGCTTCGGCTGCAATTCGGACGGCGCGCACATGACGCAGCCGACCGCCGAAACGATGACGCTCGCCATGCAGCTCGCGCTGCGGGACGCGCGGCTTGCGCCCGAAGCGATTGCCTATGTGAACGCGCACGGCACCTCGACCGATCGCGGCGACGTCGCCGAGAGTCATGCGACCGCGCAGACCTTCGGCGCGCGCATGCCGATCAGTTCGCTGAAGAGCTATGTTGGCCACACGCTCGGCGCATGCGGCGCGCTCGAAGCGTGGTGGACCATCGAGATGATGAAGCGCAACTGGTACGCGCCGACGCTGAATCTCGACACCGTCGATCCGGCCTGCGCGGCGCTCGATTACATCGTCGGCGGCGCGCGCGAGATCGATGCCGAGTACGTGATGAGCAACAACTTCGCGTTCGGCGGCATCAACACGTCGCTGATTTTCCGGCGCGTTCGATGAGCGGCGCGCTGCAACGCGTGGTCGTGACCGGCATGGGCATCGTGTCGTGTCTCGGCAATACGCTCGACGACGTATCCGACGCCTTGCGCGCGGGGCGTTCGCACATCACGCGGGTCGAGGCATGGCGCGAGCGCGGGTTGGCGTCGCAGGTCGCGGGCGTCGCGTCGGTGGCGCACGAAGCGCCGTTCGAGCGCAAGCTCGAACGCTTCATGGGCGACACCGCGCGCTTTGCCTGCCATGCGGCACAGCGCGCCATCGACGACGCGGGGCTCGCGCGCGAGGCGCTGCATTCGCCGTACGCGGGCGCGGTGATCGGCTCGGGCGTCGGCGCGCTGGCGAGCTACGACGCGGCGCTGGCGATTGCGCACGCGCGCGGCGTCGACAAGGTGCCGCCGTACACGGTGCCGCAGGCGATGAGCAGCACCGCGTCGGCCAACGTTGCGCAGATGTTCGGGCTCGAAGGCGTCGGCTACTCGCCGTCGTCGGCCTGCACGACCTCGGCGCTCGCGATCGGCCAGGCGATGCAGCTGATCCAGACCGGCCGCCAGCAGATCGTGCTCGCAGGCGGCAGCGAGGCGCTGCACGACAACGTGACCTTGCTGTTCGACGCGATGGGCGCGCTGTCGCGTCGCTTCAACGACACGCCGCACAGCGCCTCGCGTCCGTACGACACGCAGCGCGACGGTTTCGTGATCGCGTCGGGCGGCGGCGTGCTCGTGCTCGAAGCGCTCGATCATGCGCTCGCGCGCGGCGCGCGCATCCACGCGGAGCTGACCGGCTTCGGCGATTGCACCGACCGCGCTGGCATGGTCGCGCCGCGCGCGGCCGGCATCGCGCGCGCGATGCGCGGCGCGCTTGCCGAAGCGGGGTGTCGTCCCGATTACGTGAATACGCACGCGCCGTCGACGCCGCTCGGCGACGTCGAGGAACTGCATGCGTTGCGCGACGTGTTCGGCGCAACGAAAGAAGGCGTGCCCGCGTTTTCGTCGACGAAGGGCATGACTGGGCATTCGCTCGGCGCATGCGGTGCGCACGAAGCGATCTACACGCTGTTGATGATGCGCGATGGTTTTATCGCGGGAACGGCGGCCATCGATACGCCGGAGTCGGAAGCGGCGGGCATGCCGCTCGTGCGCGAGGCGCGCGCTGCACGCATCGGCAGCGCGATGTCGGTGTCATTCGGGTTCGGCGGCAGTTGCGCGAGCCTGATGTTCGAAGCGTGGCGAGGTGCTTGAGCCGGGTTCGCCGGCTCGCCACGGCAACTGGCCGCGTAATAGTGAAAGTGAAGCGTGAAGCGCGCAAAAACGCGTAGAGCGCGCAAAGCGGCCGCAAATAAGCGTAAAGGGAGAGGATAAGAATGAAAAGGTTTTGCGGGGTTGGCGCGATGCTGGTGGTGGCGTTGACGCAGGCCGGCTGCGCGACGCAGGTGATGTCGCTGCCGTTCGCGGCGGCCGGCGGCGAGTCGCGTGGCGAAGTGCCGGTGTATTTCGGCGACCAGGATCATCGTCCGGTGAAGACGCATCTCGGCGACGTGTCGTACTCGGTGCGGATCGCACGCAAGGTGGCGGACCCGAACGAAGCGTGTCATCTCGCGCTGGCCGAAGCGGTCGGCAAGCTGCGCGCGGCGGCGCGCGAGCGTCATGCGAATGCGGTGATCGACGTGTCGACGCGCTTTCACAGCACCGAAACGAGTTCGTCGAGCAGCTTCATGTGCGGCGTGAGTCCGAGCGCGGCCGCGCTGGCGGTGCGCGGGCAACTGGTCGTGCTGGACGCGGGTTGAGCGTGAATTAGCCGTGGCTTAGGCGTGGCTTGAGCACGGATCGGGCACGGATCGAGTGCGCCTTGAATCTCGGGCGCGCAGCCACAGTCCGTTCGCAACGAAGCGTCACACGGCGCCGCGCGCAACGGGAAACCGTGTCAATCGGTGTCGGACGCGGTCTTGACCGCCGCGACATTGACGAGCGTTTCGCGGCGCTTGCCGGGCTGCGGCCGATAAAGACCGAGCCGTTCGAGCAGGCCGAAGTCTTTCGCGCGGCTCCACCACAGGTAGGGCAGCGACACGTTGCGCGGGCCGAAGCGGAAGCCGGCCTCGCGGATCATGTCGAGATAGCCGTCGGCGCTCTTCTGCACCTGCATCGGATGACGAAACAGCAGCCGGATCACCCACGACTTGATGTACGCATCGGTCGATTCGGCGAACAGCAGCACGCCGCCCGGCTTCAGCACGCGGCGGAATTCGGCGAGCGCGCGGTCCTGTTCGACGAGATGATGGAAGGTTTGATGGCAGAACACGAGGTCGGCGCTCGCATCGGGCAGCGGCAGTTGCGCGCAGTCGCCATGCAGCAGTTCGATGTCGGCGACGGTCTCGCGGCAGGCCTGCGCGGCCTGCTCGGCGAGCATCAGCGAAGGCGCATGGTAATCGACGCCGACGATGCGGCGCGGCTTGAACGCGTTGGCGAGCAGACGGAAAGAGACACCTTGCCCGCAGCCCGCATCGACGATGACGGGCGCGGCGGGCAGCGGTGTATCGATCAGGCGCGCGAGGTCGTCGATCGCCACCCGCAGCACGTGATGTTCCCACGTGTGGGTGCGCAGGAACCAGATTCCGAAGGCCGTTTCCGGCACAAAGGGCACATTGGATATTTCGGATGACGACACGATGCACTCCCCGGCGAAACAGTGTTCTTACAGTGTTCTTGCTGTCTGAAACCGGATTGTAACGAGAAGTCCATGTATCGCGCGATGCCGCGCGCAGCATGCAAACCCCGCGTGCGTCGCACGCATGCACACCGTTGGAGCAGAGATTTGAAGATCGATTCATCAAAGCGGACCGCCGTCGACGTGGCGATCATCGGCGCGGGTCCGGCGGGCGCGGTGGCCGCCGCACTGTTGCGCAAGGCCGGCCGTTCGGTGCTCGTGCTCGAGCGCCAGCATTTTCCGCGCTTCTCGATCGGCGAGAGCCTGCTGCCGCAGAGCATGGCGTATCTCGAAGAGGCCGGCATGCTGCAGGCCGTCGTCGAGGCGGGCTTCCAGCACAAGAACGGCGCGTATTTCGTCTATCGCGACCAGCGCTCGTCGTTCGACTTTCGCGACAAGCATTCGGCGGGCTGGGGCACCACGTATCAGGTCGAACGCGCGCAGTTCGACGACGTGCTGATTCGCTGCGCGGCCGCGCAGGGCGCCGAGGTGCGTTTCGGCCACACGGTGTGCGCGCTGCAAACGGGCGACGCGCCGGTGCTCGACGTGGTCGACGAAAACGAGACCGCGTATCGGGTCGAGGCGCGTTTCGTGCTCGATGCGAGCGGCTTCGGGCGTGTGCTGCCACGTCTGCTGAATCTGGAAGCGCCGACACGCATGCCGACGCGCGCGGCGCTCTTCACACACGTGCGCGACGGTCTCGCGCTCGACGCGAGCGATCGCAACAAGATCTGCATCGCGACGCATCCCGAGCGCCGCGACGTGTGGTTCTGGATGATTCCGCTCGCGGGCGGCCGTTCGTCGGTGGGCTGTGTCGCCGAGGCGAGCTTTCTCGACATGCCGGAAGCGCAGCGCGAAGCGGCCTTGCGCAAGTTGATCCAGCAGGAGCCGACGCTGAACCGACTGATCGGCACGGCGCCGTTCCTGATGCCGGTGCGGCAGATCGGCGGCTACGCGGCCAACGTCGAGCGTCTGCATGGGCCCGGCTATGCGTTGCTCGGCAATGCGGGCGAGTTTCTCGACCCGGTGTTTTCGTCGGGTGTGACGATCGCTCTACGCTCGGCGCATCTCGCGGCGCGCGCGCTGAACCGGCAACTCGACGGCGAGACGATCGACTGGGCCGCCGATTACGACGTGCCCTTGCGCCGCGGCATCGATACGTTCCGTGCGTTTGTCGAGCGCTGGTACACGGGCGAGTTGCAGGACATCATCTACTACCCGGAGCAGACGCCGTCGATTCGCCGCATGATCTGCGCGGTGCTCGCGGGCTATGCGTGGGACGAGTCGAATCCGTATGTGGCCGAGCCGGTGAGGCGGCTCAATGCGCTGCACGAGGTGTGCAAGGCGGGTTGAGCGCGTGTGAGAGGGCGCAGGAAGGTGTGCGAAGGTGCCGCCAAGGTATTAAAAAAGCGGTGCTTCGTGATTATTCGAAGCGCCGCTTTGCCTTGGGCGTAACGACTGTCCTCAGGCCGCGATCTGCGCGCGTCCCGGCACGCGCTGCCGCGCAGCGTCGCGAGCATGCACGCGCTGGCCGGCCGCATACGTTTCGTACACCGCGCGATCGTCGCCGAGCAGCGCGAACGCGAACAGCAGTTCTTCGAGCGATTCGCGCCGCGCCGTGCGGCGCGCGAGCAGCGGCGTCGCCTGCGGATCGAGCACGACGAAGTCCGCTTCGGTGTGCGGGCGCAGCGTGCCGACCTTGTCCGCGAGATCGAGCGCTTCGGCCGCGCCGGCGGTCGCCAGATAGAACATGCGCGTCGCCGTCAGATGATGGCCGCCGAGGCGCGCTACCTTGTGCGCTTCGTTCATCGTTTGCAGCATCGAGAACGATGTGCCGCCGCCGACGTCGGTGGCGAGCGCGATCGGCATGCCGGCCGCGTCGGCCTTGTCGAAATCGAACAGGCCGCTGCCGAGGAACAGGTTCGAGGTCGGGCAGTGCGAGGCGAGCGCGCCGGTCTGCGCCATGCGCCGGCGGTCTTCTTCGTCGAGGTGGATGCAATGGCCGTACACCGCGCGGCGGCGCAGCAGGCCGTAGTGATCGTAGATGTCGAGATAGCTGCGGTGGCCGGGGAACAGATTGGCCACCCACTTCACTTCGTCGGTGTTTTCGGCGACGTGGCTCTGGATGAAGAGGTCCGGATGCTGTTGCGCGAGCGCGCCGCAGGCTTCGAGCTGCGCTTCGGTCGAGGTCGGCGCGAAGCGTGGCGTGAGCGCGTACATCTGCCGGCCGCGATTGTGCCAGCGGCCGATCAGCTCGGCGCTGTCGTCGTAGCCCGATTGCGCGGTGTCGCGCAGAAACTCGGGGCAGTTGCGGTCCATCAGCACCTTGCCCGCGACCATGCGCAGATTGCGCGCCTCGCTCGCGGCAAAGAGCGCCTCGGCCGACTGCTTGTGGACCGTGCAGTAGACGAGCGCGGTGGTCGTGCCGCACGCGAGCAGTTCGTCGACGAAGAAGTTCGCGGTGTCGTTCGCATAGGCCGGGTCGGCGAAGCGGCGCTCGGTCGGGAACGTGTACGTGTCGAGCCACGGCAGCAATCCCGGCGCCGGCGACGCGATCACGTCGGTCTGCGGATAGTGGATGTGCGTGTCGATGAAGCCCGGCACGATCAGCTTGTCGCGCCGGTCTACGAGCTGGGTGCCGGGCGCGAGCCGCGCGGCGAGCGTCGCGTACGCATCGGCCGCGACGACGCGGCCGTCTTCGACGATCAGCAGGCCGTCTTCGTGGAAGACCGCCGCGTTCGGCGAGTGCGCGGGATCGCCGGTGAAGGTCAGCAGTTGCGCGCGGAATGCCGTTTGCGCGGCGGGCGTGGTGTGAGCCGATGCAGTCATGGAAAAGCTGTCTCCGAATGTTGAAATCTGGGCGAAAAATGGCGTGGCGGCGCTTGCGTTCGCGCGGGTTCTTCTGCGCGAGCGCAACCGATACCGCCGGCTAGCGCCTTCGCTCGGCGCTTCCGGCTAAAGCTCCCGGTTAAAGCCGCTGGTTAAAGCCCCGGTTAAATAAGGCCGCGTCAGTGCGGACCGTTCTCTTGCCAGTGCGCGTCGAGCTTCGCGATCAGCGCGTGGCGTTCCTCGGGCGTCACGAACGACGCCTCGAAGCCGTTGCGGATGATCGTGTAGACCTCGGCGGCATCGAGCTTCAGCGCGTCGATCGCCGCGAGGTAGTTCGCGTTCACGTAGCCGCCGAAGTAGGCCGGGTCGTCGGAATTGACGGTCACCGCGACGCCGCGCTCGAGCAGGTCCTTCAGCGTGTGTTGGGTCATATCGTCGAACACGCACAGCTTGAGGTTCGACAGCGGGCACACGGTCAGCGCGACGCGCGTGTCGGCCAGCCGCGTGACGAGCGCCGGGTCTTCGATGCTGCGCACGCCGTGATCGACGCGGTCCACCTTCAGCACGTCGAGCGCTTCGTAGACGTACGAGGGCGGCCCTTCCTCGCCTGCATGCGCGACGAGCTTCAGGCCGAGCGCGCGCGCCTTCGCGAACACGCGCTCGAACTTCGAGGGCGGATGGCCGCGCTCCGACGAATCGAGCCCGACGCCGATCAGCCGATGCCGGTACTGCTCGAAGAGCGGCCGCGCTTCGTCGAAGGTGGCGAGCGCGTCTTCCTCGGACAGATGGCGCAGGAAGCACAGGATCAGCTTGCTCGACATGCCGCGTTTTTCAGCGTCGGCCAGCGCACGCTCGATGCCGGCCACCACCGTGGCGATCGGCACGCCGCGTTCGGTGTGTGTCTGCGGATCGAAGAAGATTTCGCTGTGGATCACGTTGTCGGCGAGGCAGCGCTCGACGTAGGCCATCGTCATGTCGTAGAAGTCCTGCTCGTGCAGCAGCACGCTCGCGCCCGCGTAGTAGATGTCGAGGAACGATTGCAGATCGGTGAACGCGTAGGCGGCGCGCAAGGCTTCCACCGATTCATAGGCGAGCTTCACGCCGTTGCGTTGCGCGAGCGCGAAGATCAGCTCGGGTTCGAGCGAGCCTTCGATGTGAATGTGCAGCTCGGCCTTCGGCGCGCGCGCGGTTTTGTCGGCAAGCGTACCGGGGGAAATGGGGGAAGCGGGGATAGCGGTGGTGGTATTCATCGTGGTTTGGAATAGTGTGTTGGGTAATGAGCCGCGCGGCCCGCGGATCACACCGCCTGCGACGCGCGGCGCCCGCCCGCGTTCGCCTCGACGGCCTGCAGAACCTGCGCGGCCGCCGAGATCGCGATGATCTCGGGCGACTTGTCGACGATGCCGTCGACGCCGAGCGGGCACTTCATGCGTGCGATCCACGCCGGATCGATGCCGCGCGCCGCGAGCCGGTGCTCGAACTGCTTGCGCTTGCTGTGCGAGCCGATCATGCCGAAGAACGCGAAGTCGCCGCGCCGCAGGATGCGCTCGGCCAGCTCGAGGTCGAGCGCGTGGTTGTGCGTCATCACGACGAAGTACGTGTTCGGCGCGGCCTGGTCGATCGCTTCGTCGGGCGCGTCGTTCGCATCGATCGTCACGTTCGGCGCGTGCAGCGTGTCGAGCGCGGGAAACTGCGCGTCGCGCTCGTCGACCCAGCGCACCGTGCACGGCAGCGTCGCGAGCACGCGCACGAGCGCCGCGCCGACGTGACCGGCGCCGAACAGCACGACCGCGAATTCGCCGGGGGCGATCGTTTCGGTCAAGAGCGCGCTGCTGTCGTCGAAACCGGCGCCGTCCCACAGCAGACAATCGGCCGTGTCGATGCCGGGCTCGGGATCGGACAGCATGACCGCGGTGGGCGCGGGGCCGAATGATACGCTACGCACGGTCGATTGACCGGCCGCGAGGCGCTTCACGAGCGAGGTGATCCAGCCGAGATCGCCGACGTCGAGCCGCTCGAACGAGAGAATCACGGCGCCGCCGCAGCACTGGCCGAGGCTCGGCCCCAGCGCGAAGCGTTCGAGCCGGCGCGTATGCGGTGCGCGCATGCCGTCGCGCAGCACCTGGCGCGCGGTCTCGATCGCCTTCCATTCGAGATGCCCGCCGCCGATCGTATGTTTGGCCGCCTCGCGCGTGACGATCATCTTCGTGCCGGCCTCGCGCGGCGCCGAACCTTCGGCACGCGCGACCGTGACGAGCACGGCGGCGTCGCCGTGGGCGAGCAGGTGTTGCAGGTCAGTGAGCCAGGTTTGCATCCGGCGGTTCTCCGTGCGAAGCCGCGCAAGATGCCGGCGCGGCGGGTGGCGTAGGGTGGTCGGCGCTGGCGGGCGGCGTTGCGTGGGTGGATGCCTGTGTTGTCGCGCAGGTTGCGGCATCGGTTGCCGCGCAGGTTACCGTACGTGCCGCCGTCGGTTCGGACGGGTTGGCGCTTTGCAACGCGTCGAGCGCATCGAGTATCGCTTCGGGCGTGGCCGGCGCGCGCAATGGCGGCGCCTCGATTGCGCCCGGCGCCGCGGCCGCGATCGCGTCGCGAAGCGCGAGGAACACCGAAAACGGCAGCAGCAGCGGCGGTTCGCCGACCGCCTTCGAGCGGAACACGGTCGGCTCCGCGTTGCTGTTTTCGTAGAGCCGCACGTGGAACGCGGCGGGCGTGTCGCTGACCGCCGGAATCTTGTACGTGGACGGCGCGTGCGTCATCAGACGGCCCTCGCGGTTCCACCACAATTCCTCGCTCGTGAGCCAGCCCATGCCCTGGATGAAGCCGCCCTCGACCTGGCCGAGATCGATCGCCGGGTTGATCGACTGGCCCGCGTCGTGCAGCACGTCCGCGCGCACGAGCTTCCATTCGCCGGTCAGCGTATCGATCACGACTTCCGACACCGCCGCGCCATACGCGAAGTAGTAGAACGGATGGCCGGTCAGCGTCTGCGCATCCCAATGCACCTTCGGCGTCGAGTAGAAACCGTCGGACCACAGCTGCACGCGCGCGAGATAGGCGGCATTGACGAGCTGTTCGAACGGCAGTGTGCCGCCGTTCGCGGCTACCTTGCCGTGTGCGAACTGTACGTCGTCCGCGTGGCCGCCGAGCCGTTGCGCCGCGAGTTCGGCGAGGCGCGCGCGGATCGTTCGCGCGGCGGCTTCCGCGGCCTTGCCGTTCAGATCGCTGCCGGTCGATGCGGCCGTTGCCGACGTATTCGCGATCTTCGACGTATCGGTGGCCGTCACGCGCACGCGCGCGAGCGGCAAGCCGAACTGGTTCGCGACCACCTGCGCGACCTTCGTGTTGAGCCCTTGGCCCATCTCGGTGCCGCCATGATTGACGAGTACGGAGCCGTCCTTGTAGACGTGCACGAGCGCGCCGGCCTGGTTCAGGAACGGCACGTTGAACGAGATGCCGAACTTGACCGGCGAAAACGCGAGGCCGCGCTTGAGCACGGGGCTGGTCGCGTTGAATGCGGCGAGCGCCGCGCGGCGTGCGCGATAGCCGCTCGAAGCGAGCAGCGCGTCGGTGAGCGGCGCGATGATGTTGTCCTCGACACGCTGCCCGTACGGCGTCGTATCGCGCTCGCCGATGCCGTAGTAGTTCGCGAGCCGCACGTCGAGCGGATCGAGCCGCAGCTCGCGCGCGATGTCGTCGAGCAGCACTTCCATGACGAGCGCGCCTTGCGGTCCGCCGAAGCCGCGAAACGCGGTGTTCGATTGCGTATTCGTCTTGCAGCAGAGCGCGACGATATCGACGTCGGAGAGGTAGTACGCGTTGTCGAAGTGGCACACCGCGCGCGTCGCGACCGCGCCCGAGAGATCGGCCGAATAGCCCGCGCGCAACGCGATTTCGACGCGCACGCCGAGAAGGCGACCGCGGTCGTCGAAACCCGCTGCGTATTCGTAGATCGCGTCGTGGCGCTTGCCGGTAATCATGAAGTCGTCGTCGCGATCGGCGCGCAGCTTGACCGGCCGGCGCAGGTGCCGTGCCGCGAGCGCGGCCGCGCAGGCGAACAGCGCCGACTGCGATTCCTTGCCGCCGAAGCCGCCGCCCATGCGCCGGCATTCGCAGACGACGTTGTGCGCGGGCCAGCCGAGCATATGCGCGACGACCTGCTGCATTTCGCTCGGATGCTGCGTCGAGCTATAGACGAGCATGCCGTCCATTTCCTTCGGCACCGCGTAGGCGATCTGGCCTTCGAGATAGAACTGCTCCTGGCCGCCGACTTCGAAGCGGCCTTCGAGCCGATGCGGCGCGGCGGCTATTTTCGCGTCGGGCTCGCCGCGCCGCAGATGCAGCGGCGGCAGCACGAACTGCCGCGCGGCTTTCGCTTCGGCGGCGGTGAGGAGCGCGTCGAGCGGCTCGTAGCGCAGCACGTCGTCGCTTTTCGCGAGCGCGGCGGCGCGGCGCGCGAGTTCATGCGTCTCGGCGATCACCGCGAAGACCGGCTGACCCAGATAGAGCACCTCGCCGTCGGCGAAAATCGGGTCGTCGTGCAGCACCGGGCCGCAATTGTTTTCACCGGGGATGTCGGCGGCGCTCAGCACGGCGAGCACGCCGGGCGCGTTGCGCACCGCGTCGAGGTCCATCGAGACGATGCGCGCATGCGCGTGGCGCGACAGGCCGAGCGCCGCGTGCAGCGTGCCGTGCAATTCGGCGATGTCGTCGGTGTAGGTGGCTTCGCCGCTGACGTGCAGCGCGGCGGATTCGTGCGGCAGGGGGGCGCCGATCGAGGCGTCGGTCGTTGCGTCGTTCGTGACGTCGCTCGATGCGGTGGCGCGTTGTCCGGCGTGCTGGCCCGCGTGTTCGACAAAGACATCGGTACGGTTCATCGCGGCGCCTCCTTGGCGAGCGGCGCGGCAGGCGTGTTTGCTGCGTGCGTCGTATTCGCTGCGTCCGTTGCATCCGACGCTTCCGCTTCGAAGGCGAACGCGTTCACGTCGCACAGCGCGAGCGGCGCATCGTCGCGCGTTTCGAGGTAGAAGCGCCACAGCAGATTGCGCGCGACCTTGAGCCGGTACGCGCTCGATGCGCGCATGTCGGTGAGCGGCTGGTAATCGGCGGCGAGCGCGTCCATCGCGCGGCGCACGGTCGCTTCGTTCCATGCCGCGCCGTCGAGCACCGCTTCGGTTTGCGTGGCCCGCTTCGGCGTGGCTGCCATGCCGCCGAACGCGATGCGGGCCGCGCGGAGGGTGCCGGGCGTTTCCTCGCGGGTTGCGCCGTGAGTTTCGTCGAGCATTTCAGCGTGGGCCGCAGCGCGCATTTCACCGCGAGGCTCGCCGCTTCCGCCGATGCGCAACGCGAACGCCCCACACACCGCCGAGATGTCCTGGTCGTAACGCTTCGACACCTTGTAGGTGCGAAAACGCAGATTGCCGACCGGACGCGGCACGCGCAGCGCCATCACGAATTCGCCGGCCGCGAGCGCGGTCTTCTGATAGCCGAGGTAGAACGCGTCGAGCGGCAGCGTGCGGGTCGTGCGCGCGCGGCGCAGCACGACCTCGGCGCCGAGCGCGAGCAGCGCGGGCATCGAGTCGCCGATCGGCGAGCCGTTCGCGACGTTGCCGCCGAGCGTGCCCGCATTGCGGATCGGCCGCGAGGCGAAGCGCGTCCACAGCTCGGCGAGTTCGGGGTAGTCGACGGCGAGCGCCGCGAACGCGTCTTCGAGCGTGACGGCCGCGCCGATCGTCAGCGTCTGCGCATCGCGCTCGATCGTCTTCAGTTCGGCGACGTTGCCCGTGTACAGCAGGTCACCGAGGTCGCGGAACTGCTTGGTGACCCACAGGCCGACGTCGGTACTGCCGGCGACGATGCTCGCGTCGCCGTGTTGCGCGCGCAGCGCCGCGAAGGCGTCGAGCGTGACGGGCGCATAGAAAGTGGGGGAGCCGAACATGGCGCCGCGCGCGTCGGGGGCGCGGTATTCGAAGGTGTCGTCGCGTTGCAGCGTGCGCAGCGTGGCCGCGATGGCCTCGCGATCGAGCGTGACGCGCGGATACCGAGCGTAGTCGAACATCCTCTGCGTGGCTTCGACGATCGGCCGGTAGCCGGTGCAGCGGCACAGATTGCCGGACAGCGCGGCGTTGATTTCGTCGCGGGTCGGCAGGCCGGAGCTCGCGGGCTGGTTTTCGTAGAGCGCCCACATCGACATCACGAAGCCGGGCGTGCAGAAACCGCATTGCGAGCCGTGACAGTCCACCATTGCCTGCTGCGCCGGATGCAGCGCGCCGTTCGCGGCGCGCAGGTCTTCGACGGTGAAGAGGGCGCGGCCGTCGAGCGTCGGCAGGAACTGGATGCAGGCGTTGACCGCTTTCAGCGCGAGGCCGCCGTGTGAGCCGTGTGCGTCGAGTTCGCCGGTCACGACCGTGCAGGCGCCGCAATCGCCTTCGGCGCAGCCTTCCTTGGTGCCGGTGCAGCGCAGGTCCTCGCGCAGGTGCTGAAGCACGGTGCGCGTCGCCGGGACGCCCGCGATCTCGCGGACGAACCCCTGGTGATAGAAACGGATGGTTTGCGTTGTCATGGCGAATCGAAAGACAGTGCGGACCGGGCGCGCGTTACGCATGGGGTCGCCGAAGCCGGCCTCGCGCACGTAGATCGCCATCCATACCCGAAGATAGCACTACCTCGTTCCGAAAATATTTCCCGGTTCGCATGAAGCTTATTCGGCGGCGGTCATGACCTTTGTACGATTCGCGCGGGGGCGGGAAGTTGCGTGGGGGCTTGATGCGGGCGACGGTGCGTGGTGCGCCCGGACCGTGCAGTTGCGGCGGCGCGCTTGTGGAGCCGAGGCGGCGCGCAGGCGGGGAATGGCGGGGAATGACGGGAAGCGGCGAAGAACGGCGCGATTTTCGGCGCAGAAGTGCAGAAGCCGCTGGCGACAGGGCTGTTAGCGGGACCGCGAAGCCCAGCCGCGTCCAACCCCGTCAACCGGACCCGCCCCGCCCGACCAATCCATTCAGCTGATGCGGCGGCGATTCCGGACCAGGCTCGACACGAGCACGAGAAACGCGACGACGAACCCGACCAGCGACCACATCGGCAGCGTGAGGCCGAGAATCGGCGGATAGGCGGTTTCGCACAGGCCCGCGACCTTGAACACGCCCGGCAGCCAGTGCGCGGGCGGCAGGCTGTCCACGACCGGCTGCAGCGCGTCGAAGCCGCAGCTGAAGCCCGGATTCGCCTGCACGTACACGTGCCGCACCGCGGTGACGATGCCTCCCAGCGCCGACAGCGCCGCGAGCACTTCGAGCAGACGCACGCCGCGCCAGTTGTTGAAGCGCGCGCCGAGGAACGCGAAGATCGCGATCAGCAGGAAGAAGTAACGCTGGATGATGCACAACGGGCACGGGTCTTCGTGCAGGAAAAACTGCAGGTACAACGCACCGCCCACGAGGGCGACGCAGATCAGGCCAAGCAGAACCAGCAGGGAGCGCTCGCGGCGCAGCATCGCGGAGTCGTTGTTCATCGGTCGTAGGTTTGTCTGGGACAGAAAAGGCAGGTGCCCGCGATTCTAGCGCGAACCCCTGTTATGTCGCTGATGTGCCGCTGATTGCGCCGTGATGCGCGCGGCCGCGCGGCGAACCGCACTGCGGCGTGCCAATCGCCTGCGCCTCGCGAGCCGCGTCGTGTGCAGGGCATCGCCGCGCGTCTCGCGAGTCGCGCCGCACCCGGCAAATTGCCGCAGGTCTCGCAAACCGAGCGACGCTCAGCTCAGCGAATCCGCCCCGCCCCGCGCTATCCCGTGCTCAGCGAATCGCGTTCAGCACCGCCTCGGCCGCGCGGCCGATCGCGAGCAGCGTGTCGTCGGCGTGCGGCGCGCCCGCCAGCATCAGACCGACCGGCGCGTCGCCGCGCAGATGGCACGGCAGCGACAGCGCGCAGCTATCGAGGAAGTTGAACGCGCTCGGATTGCGCAGGATCAGCGCGTTGGTGCGGGTGAACGTGTCGTCGTCGTGGAGCAGGTCGGCGAGGCGCGGCGGCACGACCGGCACGGTCGGCGCGACGACCGCGTCGCAGTGCTGCCAGAGCGTGCGTGCGGCTTCGTCGAGCATGGCGGCGCGCTCGGCGAGCAGGTCCAGATAGTCGGTGGCGCGGGCCGATTGCCCCTTCATGATGCGCGCGAGCACGCGCGGATCGTACTGCTCGCGGTGCTTGTCGAGCAGCGGACGGTGCCACGCATAGGCCTCGATCGACGCAAAGCTGAAGCGGTTGATCTCGGGCAGGCGCTCGAGCGGCGCGAAACGCACCTCGCTGACGATCGCCCCGGCCGCTTCGAGGTGCTTGAGCGCGGTGTCGAGCGCGCGCGCGACCTCGGGCTCGACGCCGTCGGTGACGAAGTGGGTCAGCACGCCGAGGCGCACGCCTTCGAGCGGCCGCGCGGCCGGAATGCGCGGTTCGAGCCCGGCGAGGATCCGGTCGACCAGTGCGCAGCAGGCGACCGAGACGCCGATCGGCCCGAACGAATCGAGCGTCGACGAGAGCGGCACGCCGCCCTGCTTCGGGATGCGCGCGGCGGTCGGCTTGAAGCCGGTCAGGCCGCACAGCGCGGCCGGAATGCGGATCGAGCCGCCGGTGTCGGTGCCGAGTGCGATCGCGGCCATGCCGTCGGCGACCGAGGCCGCCGCGCCCGACGACGAGCCGCCCGAAATCCGCTCGTCGCCTTTCACGCCGCGCCGGTACGGCGAGAGCGGATGGCCGTAGTGCGGGTTCAGGCCGAGTCCGGAAAACGCGAACTCGCTCATGTTGGTGCGCCCGACGAGCACGGCGCCAGCCCGCTTCAGACGGGCCACCGTGACGGCGTCGGCCGTCGCGGCGGGCGCGTCGGCGAGCGCGATCGAGCCTGCGCGGGTCGGCTGTCCCTCGATGTCGAACAGGTCCTTGATCGACACCGGAATGCCGGCGAGCGGCGAGAGCACGGTGCCGGCCGCGCGCAGGCGGTCGTGTGCGTCGGCGGCGGCGCGCGCGGCCTCGGCGTCGACGTGGATGAACACGGATGCGCCCTGGCCGGCCGGATCGGCGATCCTGTCGAGCGCGGTTTCGACGAGCGCACGGCTCGTGGTGCGGCCGGCGGCGAGATTGGCGGCAAGCTGGGCAAGCGGCGGGAACGGCGTGAATTCAGTGGCCATGATGTCGGTGGAAGTCCGGTAAGCGCGGTGGTCGCGGCACGGGTCGAGCCGGCGGGAATGTCGTCTGCATTGTAGAGCACGGTTTTGGGCGGGCATGGCGCGGCACGCAGGGCGCGCAGCGGTCGGCCTGCGCTTCATGCCTCGTACCGATGCCGATGCCGATGCCAGCGCGACGCCGACACGGCGGAGCCGCCCCCGATCCGTTTGTTAAACTGCCCTAGTAAATTACTTTTTGTAAGGAAGGCGTTCATGCACCATGGCATTGGCTTCATTCAGGATCTGGCCGTCGTGATGGCGCTGGCCGGCGTCGTCACCGTGCTGTTTCATCGCCTGAAGCAGCCGGTGGTGCTCGGCTATATCGCCGCCGGCGTAATCATCGGGCCGTACACGCCGCCGTTCCAGCTGATCCACGACGAGCAGACGATCCAGACGCTCGGCGAGCTCGGCGTCGTGTTCCTGATGTTTTCGCTCGGTCTCGAATTCAGCCTGCGCAAGCTGTTCAAGGTCGGCGCGACGGCGATCGTCGCCGCGCTCTCCGAGATCGTGCTGATGCTGTGGATCGGCTACGAGATCGGCAGCGCGTTCGGCTGGAGTCCGATGGATTCGCTGTTTCTCGGCGCGATCCTCGCGATCTCGTCGACGACGATCATCGTCAAGGCGCTGTCCGACCTCGGCCTCAAGCGCGAGGGCTTCGCGCAGCTCGTGTTCGGCATCCTGATCGTCGAGGACATTCTCGGCATCGCGATGCTCGTGCTGCTGACCGGCATCGCGCAGACCGGGCAGCTGTCCGCCGGGCTCGCGGCAGTCACGCTCGGCAAGCTGCTGCTTTTCATGACGGTGTCGCTGATCGTCGGCGTGCTGCTCGTGCCGCGCGCGCTCAATTACGTCGCGCGTGCCCACAGCGACGAGATGCTGCTCGTGTCCGTGCTCGGCTTCTGCTTCGGCTTCTGTCTGCTGGTGGTCAAGCTCGACTACAGCATCGCGCTCGGCGCGTTCCTGATCGGCGCGATCATGGCCGAGTCGCGCCATCTGCACCGGATCGAGCATCTGATCGCGCCGCTGCGCGACGCGTTTTCGGCGATCTTCTTCGTGACGATCGGCCTCATGCTGAACCCGGCCGTGATCCTCGACTACGCGTGGCCGATTGCCATCATCACGTTCGCGGTGATCGTCGGCAAGATCGTCTCGTGCGGGCTCGGCACGTTCCTCGCGGGCCGCGACGGACGCACGGCGATGCGCGTCGGCATGACCGTGTCGCAGATCGGCGAGTTCTCGTTCATCATCGCGTCGCTCGGTCTCACGCTGAAGGTGACGAGCGCGTTTCTGTACCCGATCGCGGTGGCGGTCTCGGCGCTGACCACGCTGACGACGCCGTACCTGATCCGCGTGGCCGATCCGCTCACGCGCCGCCTCGCGCGCGCGATGCCCGCGACGCTCTCCAACGCGTTCGGTCTGTACGGGCAATGGCTGCGCAGCCTGAGCACCGGCAGCGGCGAGCCGACGCTGTTCGGCATGACGCGGCGGATCATCCTGCAGATCGCGGTGAATCTCGCGCTCGTCGCGGCGATTTTTCTGACCGTGTCGTATAGCGCGCCGCATACCGGCAAGCTGCTCGGGCACTGGCTCGGCGACGAATCGCTGCAGCGCGTCGTGCAGTGGAGCGTGGCGCTCGTCGTGTCGCTGCCGTTTCTCGTGGCGGTCTATCGCAAGACGAAGTCGCTCGCGCTGCTGCTCGCCGAGGTCGGCGTGCAGCCGGCGACGGCGGGGCGCTTCACGAGCGCGCTGCGTTACGCGATTTCCGATCTCGTGCCGATCGTCTCGATGCTCGGCGTGTTTCTGCTGGTGGCCGCGCTGTCGGGCAGCATCCTGCCGCCGACCGGTCTGCTCGTCGCGGTGCTGGTTTGCGCGGCGCTGCTGCTCGCGCTCGTATGGCGCTGGTGCGTGAAGATTCACGCATCGATGCAGATCGCCTTGCGGGAAACTTTCGACGAGCAGCCGGACCCCTGAAGCGCGGGCGCAAAAGGGTGATGCAGGGATATGACGCCGCTGCGTGTCACGCTCCGTAACAATGTGAGCAATTGTGTGTGGGTTTGCCGGGCCTGCCGCGCTGACGGATAATCGGGGCATATTCATTCGTTCGCGTGGAAGGCGCCTGTCCGACAGTCATGAGCGAAAATCAACCCGAAAACGCCGGCACGACCGGCGCTTCCTCACCGGTGCCGGGTTCGCCCGCGCCGTCCACCACACCGGTAACCGGCGCCGCGCCATCTGCGGCGGCAGCCTCGTTACCTCCATCGCATGAAGATGCCGCCGCGTCGCCGGCCGCGGACTCCCCGAGCCCGGCCGACGCGCAAGCGGCCGTGAGGGCATCGACCGACGACCCGCTCGGCGCGTCGACAGTCACGCCCAGCGATCCGCGAACGGCGCGCCAACGCGACGCGGCCGAGGCGCGCAGTGCCGCCGCGGCGTG